>WRIM01000051.1 GCA_009782725.1 Alphaproteobacteria bacterium
CAACGCGACCAAATACCGATACGCGCGGCGAATCAAACGGCGAAGAACATACCCCTGGTCGACATTAGACGGCGCAACACCCTTGTCATCGCCAAGTATAAATGTAGAGGCGCGAAGATGATCCGCAATTATGCGATATGCGCGCGTGTTTGGTGCTTCGTATTTTGTCCCAGTCAGCTCGGCAATTTTTTTAATAATCGGTTGAAATAATTCTGTCTCGTAAACGTTGGATGCGCCGGTCATTATGCAAAGCGTCCGCTCTAACCCCAATCCCGTATCAACATTTTTCTGGGCCAGCAACGAAAATTTTCCGTCGGCATCTTTATTATACTGCATAAACACGTTGTTCCAAATTTCGACGTATTTTACGCAATTGCATGCCGGCCCGCATTCTGGGCAACAATCCGGTTTGTCGAATATATAGAATATTTCCGAATCCGGTCCGCATGGCCCGGTGATGCCCGCAGGCCCCCACCAATTGTCTTCTTTGCCATAGAAAAATATGCGCGAATCCGGATAGCCCAATGCCCGCCAAGCATCCGCGGCATCATTATCGCGCGGCGCGTCTGCGTCGCCCGCAAAGCATGTCACTGCGATTTTTTCTTGGGGGATTTTTAAATATTTGGTTAAGAATTCATGACTGAACCCAATTGATTCTTTTTTAAAATAATCGCCCAAAGACCAATTGCCCATCATTTCGAAAAAGGTCAAATGCGTCGCATTCCCAACCCGGTCGATATCCCCGGTGCGAAGGCACTTTTGGCAATTGACCAACCGCCGTCCCAAAGGATGAGATTCCCCCAATAGATAAGGCACCAAAGGATGCATTCCCGCGGTCGTAAACAAAACCGACGGATCGTTTTCCGGAATAAGTGACGCCGACGGAATTTGCTTATGCCCCCGTTCGACGAAAAAATTGATATAAAGCTGGCGCAGTTCGTTTGCGGTCATTTAAATAATCCTTTATTTTAGTATCAGGCGATTTTATATCATAAAATTCTAACTGTAAAGCAGTTTCTAGTTCCTAGTTGCTAGTTGCTAGTTCCTTGTGATATAATCACAAGCATGAGACCGCTTGCGCTTCTTTCCGCGATTGCGATTATCGTCATTATCCTTATGGCGTCGTTCGGCATTGTTCCGGCGGATTGGGTCGGCATTCAATTGGCGTCGCACAATCTGCCCGATTCGGTGCGTGATTCGGCGTTGTTCGTGTGCCCGGCGGCAAGCAATGTATTCGATGAAATCTCGCGCGGGTTGTTGCCGTTTCGCACGCAATTCACAATGGTTTTCTTTTTCTTTTTCATGTTGTTGCTGGCCACGACCGGTTGGGCGGTTTACCAGAATCTTGTCAAAGATAAGTTCGAACAAAAAGCATACGATTTCCCGTTTTTCCTTGGCAAAGCGCTGCTTTGGACGACATTGATAGTAACGATTTTGATGCATGCCCCGAACAGTTTTCGGGCCGTCGGCATATCCGGCGCGCCGGGTAAATTCGTCCTTTGCGAGTCGACAACTCCCGGTTCGCGTCCCGTGCGTGCAACGGCGGTAATTAGCCGCTCTAAAATTATTCCTTGACATTTATGTGCGGATTTCTCTACGATTCGGGTAAGCCATTCGGAAGAACGGTTGAGAAACCTTAACTTTACAAAGGAGAAACACATGAACAAAGCAGAACTGATCGAAGCGATCGCAAACGAAGTTGAAATTTCCAAAGCAGTTGCGGGCGCAACCTTGGATGCTTTCATCAACACGGTTACCAAAGTTTTGAAAAAGAAAGGCGAAGTCCGTCTTGTCGGTTTCGGAACATTTACGACCGCGAAGCGCAAAGCGACCACGGGCCGCAACCCGCAGACCGGCGCCGCTATCAAAATTCCGGCCTCCACACAGCCGAAGTTCAAAGCTGGCAAAGCGCTGAAAGATGCTTTGAATTAATTTCAACCGCAACTTCAAAAAAAAATCGCGCCAACCGGCGCGGTTTTTGTTGTACCTGCGAAGTCTGAATAAATTTTTAAACAACTACATCGTCACCCCGGCGAAGGCCGGGGTCTATTGTACAATAAAGAGTCGCGGCTTTGCCGCGACACCAAATGCAATGGATCCCGGCCTTCGCCGGGATGACGCGCCGCTGCTTCGCGCATATGCGCTCATTCGCGGCTAAAAATTTGCACGCGTGCAAATTTATTTTTTCAAACCGCGCAGCGCGCGTTTTGAAAAAATTCCCCTTGCGATGTAAAATTTTTTCCTATACAATCCAATCGTCGAACCAAAAGGAAGGAACTATGGCAACAAAAACAACTAAAAAACCTGCGACCAGAACGGCCGCGAAACCCGCCCCCGCTATGGCGGCCCCGGCGACGCCTTGCTGTGGCGGATGCGCATGCCGCTGTGGTGGATTCTGGCGCTTTGTGAAAAAGCTGATTATCTTTATAATCATCTTCGCGCTTGGCTTTGCCGCATGCAAATTCATGTGCATGCACAAACATTGGGGCATGGGCATGAAGCGTATGCAATTCGTAAACGGATGCTTGGACACTTCCAAAATCCGCTGTCCCCGCATGCTTGATAAAGTCCAACAAATGGATTTGAACGGCGACGGATGCATCACCAAAGCGGAAATGATGGAATGGAAAAAAACCAAACGCGCAGAATTCCGCGCCGAACGGGAAGAGGACTGTCCGTATGGCGGAACTGACGCTGAATAATCTTCTTAATAAATCCGCCGTTTGGCGGATTTTTTATTTGACATAGCGATGTAAGTATGTCAAAATCCCGAACATTGGGAATTTAGCTCAGTTGGTAGAGCAAGTGACTTTTAATCACTGGGTCACAGGTTCGAGTCCTGTAATTCCCACCACCAAAAATTGTTAGCGGACGCCGAAAGCGTCCGTTTAAAATTTTTGAGTGCCGCGCCATAGCGCAAAGCGCGCAGGCGGGCAGATGCATTATAACATTGAATCAAGAAGCTTGAACAAATCATCGGTGAATGGCGGTGTGGGCGGCCATTTCACAGAAACCAACGAAGCGATAAGTTTTTTGCGTTGGGCTTCGGTATATTTGGCGAAACTTGACGTCGGCAGATCGCTGTTCTTGCAAAACAAAAAACGCCACTTGTTGCCAAAGTTAAAACAATTCACCGCGAGCACGTCGAATTCGCCCCGTTCCAGCAAGGTCGTATTCAATTCCGTCCCGTCTTTGAATTTGATAATTCGCCTGTCGCTTCCGTCGACTTGGGCTTTGCCTTGCCATTTATCTTCATCGATCTGTTTCGTCATTTTGGATTGAAGGCTTTTGACTTCTATGATAAAGGTTTTGCCTTTGTATACGATTCTTCGGTCGCCTTTTTTCGTGCGGTCGTGGTCGTCGTCCTTTACGCATCCGGTTATTTTTGGATTGTTCAAATAAATATGCTGAAATTTATACTCCGCGATATAGCCAAGCATCATCCCGCGCAAACTTGGGTTATCGCGGACAAGTGCGGTCAGCTCTTGTTCGGTGATATCCCATTCTTTCAAGATTGAATCTGTCGTCATTAATAGAATTTTATCATATTTTGTTATTTCGGGCAATGAACAAGAATTCAATCCTATAAGAAAGCGGCATGAAAAATGTTAAAATACCTAATCGACCAAAGGAGAAAAAAATGAAAGAACTTAAAAAATACGTGGTGAAACCGCTTTTGATAATCGGAGGCTTGAATTGGGGTTCAATTGGAATTTTCAATTATGACTTTATCGCCGCGATTTTTCAAAACATAATTCTTGTGCGTGCGATTGATACCGTTATCGGGCTTGCCGCCGTCGCATGCCTTGTCATGTGGATAATGGGCAAAGAAGACTAAGATAAAAAGAATGCCGCGCCCAAAGCGCGGCATTTATTTTTGCAACTTTATATATCCGTCGCCTATGACGGATATGTTGTCGTTGTCGACAACAATCGCCGCATGGTCAGATAATGCGTATACGGGATAATCGACCATGCGGGATTCTGCAATGGCTTGGTTTCTTTCTGCGCCCAATTCATCATCATCCAAATGCGGCAAAATCGAGAAATCGAATATATCCAAATAGCTTGTCACGCCCAAATTCGGAATAGGGCGGCGATACAATTTCTCTAAAGTTTCATTCGAAGGCCGGCGGCCGAGTATCATCGAACCGGCGCTGCTTCCGACGTATAATTTGTCGCGCAGAATTTCCGGCACGATTTTTGAAAATCCGGATTTATCGAATACCACCTTTTGCCAATCGGCGCTTCCGCCCAGTACGAAAACCATATCCGCCGCCATTACGCGGTCAAAGATTTGTTCGGGCGTTATGGCAAGCAAATGCACGAATTCAATACTTCCGCCGAATGTTGCGGCCAAATTCGACAATGTGTCGATAGCCCAACGATGATTGCCGAATTCAATCGCGGATGCTTCGTTTATCACCGCGATATTGATAATATCCCGCGGCTTGCCCACCATGCGTTCGACCAATTCGACGCCGCCCGGGATATTTGTGATATTCTGACTGGCAAGTATTGCTTTCATTTTTATTCCGACCTGTTTGGATATTCCCCGCGGTCAAGCGCGGCTGCGATTTCAAAATGCTTGATTTTCTTGGCCGACGTCTGGGGAAGTTCGTCTTCGGTTATGGCAAAATGATTAACCCATTTGTACGGGGCAATCATAAGGTTCGACGCTTTGATAAGCAAATTGATTTTGGTAATCGAAGTACCCGGCGCGACTTGGAATACTCCGTATGGGACGACTTTGCCTTTGACTTCGCGTTCCAATACCGCCGCCGCCAATATTTCATTGTTTTGAAGGTAAAGGTCTTCCAATTCGTCCGGATATACGTTCTTGCCGGATTCCAACACGATAACCTGCTTTTTGCGCCCCTTGATGACAAGTGTTCGTTTCGGCCCCCACATTCCCAAGTCGCCCGTTTTAAACCAACCGTCTTCAAACACATCGGCATTTGCGGCGTCATTCCCGACGTATCCGTCCATGACAAGGCTGCCGCGAACCCATACTTCTCCGACGCCGTTTTTATCCGGGTTATTGA
>WRIM01000052.1 GCA_009782725.1 Alphaproteobacteria bacterium
TAATATATTAACCGACCTGAATGTCACGAACGGCATCAGCGTGCATAACGGCGCGACTCTTGCGATTACCGCGGCCGATAATGTAATCCTTGGCGGCGGCATCACGGGGACAAGCATTGCGAACGACGGCACGCTTAGCATTATTGCGGCCGATGCGATAACGCTTGCGCGCGATGTGACGGCGGGCGCCGGGTCTGTATCCAATATAACCGCATCGACTTTAAGCGGGCAATCGATATACAATTCCGGAACATTTACCGCGACCGCGGCGAACGGCATAACTTTGGCAGGGGCGACGGGGCTTTATAATTCCGGCACTTTGACATTGAATACGAAATCGTTGGATATAACGACGGGCGGAATTATATCAACCGGCAATACTATTATATCGGCGGGGCAATATGCGATAACGAACAGTTATATTCCCGGTCTGAATGCGAATATTGCGGGTGATGTTTCTGGGCCGGTGCGGTTTGTCTCTCTGGCTTCTATGGACATTGGCGGCAATTATTATTTTGGAAATGGTTCCGCAATTCATGCGTTGATAAATCCGAATGGGGACCAATACGCATCGGTCGATACAAACCCGAACAGCTCTACATTTGGCGTGATTACGAATGGTACCGCCACGGGCCCGATAATAAGCGTTGCAGGGAATTTCTTTACGAATTTAACATCGACCTCTAATGATCAGGTTGGGATTACATTATTTAACATTGTTAACCCGGGAACCGCGATATGGCTGATTCACACGGATGCGGGCGTGGTTGAAAACGGCGGATTCAAAATGCGCGACTTGAATGTGCAGTTTTGTAATTCCGACGGCACGAAATGCTTTGACTATATGTCGTCTTTGCGCGATCCCATAACCGGATTACCGTTGGATCAGAGCAGTTTGGCCGCATACATATCCGTGCGCGATATAGACGGCAACGGCGTAAACAATGATGTGTACATAGTTTTCGACCCAGAATTCGGCGGCCCGATCAAAGTATTCCGGATTCAGCCGATTGTGGCCAAAGACCCGGAACACAAACGCAACGATTATGTGTCTGCCGGCGCGCTTGACGATTTGATTGACGGCGGCCTTTATCGCAACGGATTTATGTTCAACAGCCCGATCGAAGCAATCCCGGTCGCATTCGCAGGTTCAAGCTTTGATACGATTTCCAAAGAAATATACAATCGTATGGAGCAATACAGCTCTAACCGCGATCCGAACCCGTTAACCAACTTGTCGCGGCTTTTTGTTCCATGGGAAATTGATCTTATGGCGGCGCAGATGACAATGTCGGAACATACGAATGGCCGCGTGTTTGCGAATCGGATGATGGACGAGTTCTTGTGGAACCGCAATCGTCAGCTGAACAAGATATGGGGCGACGTATCGTTCGGAAAGTTCGACCAGAAAATATTGAATCCTCATAGCATAAGCGGGGACAGCCTTGAAATCACCGGCGGATTCGACTTTCAACATACGCACGAGAACATATACGGCGCGATGCTTCGTATAAGACGCGCGTCCGCAAGTCTTCAAGATTATATGGATCTCAGCTATGGCAGCGTATCGATGCCGAACGGCCAAGTTGACGTCGAAGTATCGGATTTGACAATCGGGGTCGGCGGATACTGGGTGCACAGAATCGAAAACGAAATGCGGTTTTACGGTAACTTGATGTTGAACTTTGACATGTTCGATATCGACCGGACCCAGAATTTTACAACCAAGATTTCCGGCACCGGTTCGGCGTTTTCTGTGACAACCGAATGGGGATTGCTGCACAACTTGTGGCTGCAATATCTTGTCGGGAACGTTTATGCGCGCGTGGGCTACAGTTTCGGTCTTGACGCGAAAACGCGCATGGGCGGGGCGGATTATATGAAGTACGAATCCGACGGGTACTTTATATTGACTCCGGGATATTCCTTGACCTTGCAAAAGAAGATGTATTTGTCGCCTTGGACATATATAAAGCCGTACTTGGGCGGGAATGTGGAATACGATATCGGCGGATTTGATTCGGTTAATTACAAATTCGCGCCGGCATTGCGCATGACAAGTTACAAAGTCGACATGTCGCCGCTTTGGCTGACCGGGCGCGCGGGCATTGACCTTGCGGGTATCAGCGGCTGGTCTCTTGGGTTCGAATACGAATACAAATATAACGATATAATAAAGATGAGCAATTTCAGAATCGGCGGCGCATATAGATTCTAGTCGGGGGTTAATAAAATGAAAAAAATATTGATAATATCTTTATCGCTTGTCACTTGCCACTTGTCGCTGTTTGCGGCGGGCGAGGATAAATTCATATCGTGCGGCCCGGGATTCATATTGGTTGAAACGGGCAAGGTCGACGGAATGGATCGCGCAGAGTGTCAAAAATTATGGTGCCGCGATTTAGAGAATGGCAAATCAATGGGCGCGGGAGACAAGGCAACCGCAGGATACAAAGCAACCAATATGCCGATAGAATTATGCGACGCGACGAATAAGTGCGTTGAATGTTTTGGCGACCGAAATTGGTGCAAGGGCGAAACGACGGGCGTTTGGAATCCTGAATTCGGCGCGTACACCAAAAAAGGCGACGACAGCAATGCGTTCTTGGCGATTCAACGCGGAGACTGCTTTGCATGGTCTATCCAAAAACCGAAATGCGAAGGCGCGGACGAAGTCGCAATGCTAATCAACGACAAATGGGTTTGCGCGGTATCCGGCGGAATGACGGAAAATGCCCGCCAATCGTCTGTTCGCCGCACGGGTACGATACGGTTAAGATAGTCTTATAATTTCGAACATTCGGGGGCGCGGGAAACCGCGCCCCTTACATTTCTCTTGCATTCTGTAATCTTTTCGGCTTTAATTAATTGTATCTAAACTAAAACGAAAGGAAGGAAAAAATGGCAGGAAGCATCAATAAAGTAACTTTACTTGGCAATTTGGGAAGCGACCCTCAGGTTCGCACAATGCAATCGGGGCAAAAAGTCGTGACTTTTTCCCTTGCGACATCCGAGCAATGGAAGGATAAATCCACCGGTGAAAAGAAAGAACAAACCGAATGGCATCGCGTCGTAATATTCCAACCGAATTTGGCCGAAGTTGCGGAACGCATGCTTCAAAAAGGAACAAAATTGTTTGTCGAAGGCACGCTTCGCACACGCAAATGGCAAAATCAGCAAGGTTTGGACGTTTACACAACCGAAGTCGTGTTGAACATGGGCGCGACGATGATAATCTTGGGCAATGCGAAACCGGCGGGCGGCGATTACGGCGACGCGTTCAGCGGGGGGTCGGGCGGCTCATCAACGTCGGCGCCGCAACGCGAAGAAATATCCGTATCGGAAATAGGGGACGATATCCCATTTTAAAAAACCGCCGAAAGGCGGTTTTTTTAAGTAGTAAGTAATAAGTAGTAAGTAAAATGAAGTAATATACGTTGTCCATTATATTGGACAATCATATATGTACATCTATCATTTGCTACTTATTACTTACTACTTGCTACTTGTTAACGCTCCATGTGACGTTTTTGAAAGCATTGTTCTATTTTCACAATGTCCGCGGGGTCTATGCATTCCGCGCATTCTTTTTTCTCGCATGTTTTGCATTCCGGTTTTTCAAGAATTATGAATACATCGCTTTGTTCGCTTGGGGGCACAATATTTGGAAAATATTTAACAATCGATGTCGTAACGCTTTCATATTTCGGGTTCATTGGGTCGAACAATTTTTCCATAATGTCGCTTTCAAGAACCGGAAGCGATGACTCTCGTATGCGCGCCGGAATTACCGGGCCGATTACGCCGTTTGGATATTTCAAATATGTGTTGTACATATCTGCCCCCTTAGGTTTTAAGTTTCGCCCCACTATAAGGTCAGGGGTCAAATTGTCAAGTAATTAAATATATGTTTGTGTGCGCACTTGACAAAAGACGAGGGGGGGGGTATACTTGGCAAAAATAGCCAAGATTATGTCCAATTTAAATTATCCTTTTAACAAAATAAACATAATAACCGACCGGGCGACGAACCCGGTGATTATGGACGGCGTACAGCACGGTATTGACCGCGCGGTTCGTTATATGTTCGATATGCCCGCGGTTGTCGATTTCAAATATATAGAAGATTTTGGCATTACCCATGCGGATATTATCGGGGTTTCGAATCGTATATGGCCGGCGGTGAAACTTATCGGGATTAAATACACCCAAGAACAAGTCGCGGACGGTTTGAGAAAGAAAGACGCATTGCTTGATTATAGCGCGACAAATGTTTATGTTTCCAACGCGCATTTTAAAGAAATTATGGGATTTATGAGTTTTAATCTTGCGCCGGTTCTTTCCCGAATTGTTGGGTTATCTATTCCCGAATTCGTGAAAAAGCTTTCAAAAATGCCTTATTCCAAGACTTACAGTAAAGAATATACGAAATCAATCGCCGTAAGGGTGGCTTTTCATGAAATGATGCATATTCATCCGTTGTATAATAAGAATGCCCAGCATTGCAAGAATGATAAATGCGCGATGTATTATGTCGCGGACTATCAGCCCCAATGGGAGGCAATCAAAGAATACAGCCGGCATGATCGAATATTGTGCAAGCAATGCGAATCAAATTTGAGATTATTTAAAAAAGACGCCGATTTTCGCGGAAAGATAATCGATAACCACGTGTTTGCAAAGATAGATGAAGTATCAAAAGCAACAGACGGAATATATGCCGCGGCCGGTGAAGTTTTCGATAATCCAAAAATATCACAAGAAAGAAAGGACAGGTTTCTTGAAGATGTAACAAATCCATGCATAGATAGAATAAATCTCAGCTTGGATAACTTTCGAATTTATATGAATGCCTTTGACCGGCAGGTATAAAAAAAGGGCGACCCGGTGCTCAAGTGCTGGGCTGCTTGTTTCCATCTGACCCGCTGGCACCGAATCCCGTCCGCCCGACGGATAATATAGTTTGTGTCGCGGGATTAGTCAACCATTATATCAACGATTTGCCCGTCATCTCGGCCGGCTGGGACAGGTTTAATATCTT
>WRIM01000053.1 GCA_009782725.1 Alphaproteobacteria bacterium
AAAAAAAAAAAAAAAAAAAAAAAAAAAAATGTGTAAGAAACCAAACAAAAAAAAAGCGGGCGGGTGTTTTAACTCCCGCTTTAATTTTTTTTGGCGCGGCGACCGGTTCAGATTCTATAATATATCGGGCACTTTGAATTCATCCGATTTTGCCGGCGATATAGAATTCGGCGGAGAGGCCCCGAAAATAATAAACATGGTCGTGAATAACCTTGATTACGATTTTGCAAGCGTGGTTAATAATACGGCGTTTATTAAAAATTCGGAAATAAACTTCACTGCGAACGGACGCATTAAATCGCCGATGCCGTTTGCGATTCCGGTTCAAAAATTCGCGCAGACCGCGTTTTCAAGATTCCATATATCCCTTACCGGGGACGCCGATTTGATAAACGTCAAATCATTGCGCGCGGAAAACGAATCCGCATCTATTTCGGCGCATGGCGTAATTGCAAACGGTATTGCCAAAGGATTGGATTGGGTCGTATTCGACGCACGTGAGAACGCCGCCATTCGATGCGAAATGTTCGGAACCGTTAACGATTGGTCTTGCTCGCAATGGGATTACAAAGACGCGAATTTTTCGGCGACCGGAAAATCGACTATAAACGGCGACACGTTTATTCTTATTATGGAATCCGATAATCTTGTCCTTGAAGGCTTTACAAAACAAGTTCCATTATTAAAATCATTGTTCGGAAAACAGAACGGAAATATAACGGCGACGCTGGGTAGTGGCACTCGCGCGGCGCTTTCCGTCCGCGGCAAAGACGTCGAATTCAGCTATTCCGGGCATCCGAATACCAATCTTGCATCCGTTCCCGGGGCAAATGAATTTATAAAGCTTCTTCCAGAGCGCATGCAAAAATCAAGCGGCACGATGCATAATGCGGAAATTAAAAACGGCAAATTGCTGTCATTCTCGTTCGAACATTTTGGTAAAAATCACGCATGGGCGATAAGCATGGACGACCCGTATAATTTCAGAATATACGCCGACGCGCGATACCTGATTTCGGCATTCTATCCGTCCGTCGATGCAAAGTTTCTGCATCCGGAACTTGACGTCCTTGTAACCGGAAACTTTAAATCAAAATACATTACGGACTTGAAAATAAATGTCGGCGACAATTGGATATTTGGAAAATTCGACGGCAAGAAATTCGACCTTGGGGCCAATATGCTTGACCTTGATTCTCTTATCAATCCCGAGTTCATAAATAATTACGAATCAATGAAGTTCGTGACGGCCGAGCCGCTGACGGTCCCATTCGCATTGAACCTTGATTTGACGCTTTCCGCAGACCAAATAAAATTCATGGACGAAGTTTATGATAATTTTAACTACTCTCTCAAACCGGACAATCAAAAAATGTCGATTACGGACGCGGCCAAGGGTTCTATTCTGCTGACTATCGATAAGAAATTATCAAGGTATAACATAGCAGTCGCATCGAACAAATTTGAAATATTGGGGCTTGTGCTTCCGCGCGCGGCCGCGCTGAACGTGGCGGATACGATGCTGACCGGCCGGGCAGAGCTTTCCACGTACGGCATTACCGCGAATGATTTTTGGGTGCATATGTCGGGCGACCTTGACCTGACCTTTGACGGCGGAATACTTGTCGGATTCGATATAGATAATTTTTACGCGGGAAGCAACAGCATCACGAAAATGAACGCGGAATACGCGATAAGCGACGCGTTAAGCGGCGGGCTTAGCCAATTAAAATCATTGCAAATCGCGGGACATTACGAAGACGGCGAATTCAAAACGACAAGTCCGTTAAAAGCATCGCTAAGGCATTCGGAAATCATGGGCCATATTCAAACAATCCGTGGTAGGATATCTGCGAATCTGAACGTGCTTCTCCGCGCGACGTCGCCGGAACCGCGACCGATATCATTATTGATGAACCCGAACGGAGAGCGTGAATTTTCACTATCCGAAATAATGCAAACATTCGACCCGGACTTTATGCGGGAATTTGTAAAGATACATAATAGATTCTGATTTATAATCCCAAAATATTTTCAAACGAGCTTCGGTCTATTTTCTGACCCATTGAATCGGCATAGTATTTGCGCCCGGTATTGTCGGATGTTTTGAAAAGGCCCGACGGATAAAGGCGTATTCCGCGCTGGCCTATTATAAGCATTCTGTCGCTCCCAATCAAATCGGCGCGCGGCCCCAAAAATATTTTTGAAAGGTAATCGCGCATGTCTTTGGAAAGCGAGCATCGATAAGGCGCGTACAAAACTTCGCCGCGCTTCATCAATCGGCTCTCGTCGTATTTATGAACATTCATCGACAAGATGTAAACCTGATAAGGGCTTAGCCGCATGCGCTCTGAAATTTTTTCTACTCCGGCCTTGGTCATTTGACATTTCCTCTCCTATGAGAATCATATCGCAAACCGCCAGAATTTTTAATAAGAAGTATTGCCTAGGAAAAAATATAAACGGCGCACAGCGCCGTCAAAATCAAATATTTTTCATTCGTTAGGTCAGCTTTCGGGCAGCGGCGGGGGCGTAGTGTATTGAAAATACATGAGCCCCTGCCGCCGCCCGAAATGTGATTTCGGACGAGGTAATTAGTTAGCCTTTTTTGCGAACTTGAATGTGCACTTCGCGCAACTGCTTTTCCGACACTTCGCGCGGCGCGCCAAGCAACAAGTCTTGGCCCCGTTGGTTGGTCGGGAATGCGACGACTTCGCGCAGGTTGGGCTCGCCCAGCAATATGCAAACTATGCGGTCTAAACCGAACGCGAATCCGCCGTGCGGCGGCGCGCCGTATTGGAACGCGTTGTACATCCCGCCGAACTTGTCTTTGACTTCGTCTTCGGTCATGCCTGTTACCGCGAAAAGCTGAAGCATCACGCGCGGGTTATAGTTGCGAAGCCCGCCCGAACAAATCTCGTGCCCATTTAAAACCATGTCGTATTGATATGCTTTTAATTTCAGCGGTTCGGACAAGTCCAGGTTTTCCAAATCGCCTTGGGGCCGCGAAAACGGGTTATGCCCGAACGCGACGCCGGTGGATGAGTTTTCATCTTCTTCAAAGAACGGAAAATCTTGAACCCAGCAAAGACGGAATTCACGTGCGTCGATAAGGCCCAACTCGGCGCCGAAACGATCGCGCAGTTTGCCGGCCGACTTGGCGGCGACGCCCTCTTTCTCGCACACAAAGAATACCGAAGTGCCGGGCGTGGCGCCGGTGGCCGTTTTGATTCTTTCGATTTCATCCGGGGTCAGTTTTTTTGCAACCGGCCCTTTGGCTTCGGATTCTGTGAATACTATATATCCCAATCCGGCAAGGCCCAATTCTTCTTTGGCGAACGATTCTATTTTATCGAACCAAGAACGCGGACGCTCGGCAGACGACGGCGCAGGAATCGCGCGGACGACCCCGCCTTCTTTGACCGCGTTTGCAAACACGCCGAAATCAGAATTACGGAATATTTCGGATACGTCCGTTATGATTATCGGGTTGCGCAAATCCGGCTTGTCGGAACCGTATTTCATCATGACTTCGTCGAATGTAAAGTGCGGAATTTCCGGATGCAATTTGCCGTCCGGGACAAAATGACTGATTAATGATTTCATAATTTCATCGCCGACATCTTGCACGTCCGATTGCTCGACGAACGACATTTCAAGGTCAAGCTGATAGAATTCAAGCAGCCGGTCGGCGCGCAAATCTTCGTCGCGCATGCACGGCGCGATTTGGAAATATCGGTCGAATCCCGAAATCTGAAGCAATTGTTTGAATTGCTGCGGCGCTTGGGGCAACGCGTAAAACATCCCGTGATGCAGACGCGACGGCACAAGAAAGTCGCGCGCGCCTTCGGGACTTGATGCCGTTAATATCGGCGTCTGGAATTCGGAAAAGCCCAATTCCCAAAGTTTGTCGCGCGTAAACTTCATAACCCGGTTGCGGAAAAGAACGTTGTAATGCAATTTCTCGCGGCGCAAATCAAGATAGCGGTATTTTAAACGCAATTCTTCGTTGGTATCATCGTCGCCGAATACTTGGAACGGCAATACCTCGGATTCGGTAAGGACTTTGTAAACCGTGGACTTGACCTCTATCGCGCCGGTTGGGATTTTATCGTTTACGGCGGCCGCGTCGCGCGCTACAACCGTGCCGGTAACCGTAATAACAGATTCCGGGCGAAGTTTTTCTACGCCGGACAACGCGGCATCCGTTAAATCGAACACGCATTGAGTAATTCCGTAATTATCGCGCAAATCGACGAAAAGGAGCGAGCCATGGTCGCGCTTGCGATGCACCCACCCGGACAACGTGACGGTGGCGCCGACGTTGGACGCGTTCAGGCCGCCGCATGAATGCGTTCTGTATTTATTTAATGGTATTTTTGACATATTGGCACCTCTGAATTGCAATTGTTAATGCGCAAGGGCGAAGAATCTTTCGCGGTGCCACCTTGCTTTGCGCGTATGTCGCCACATGCGCCTTTTTATCTATCAATTAATAGATGTCTGCTGTAACGGGCATCCCCGGAAAGTTCTAATAAGCGAGACGCTGCCCGCCGTTCTTCTTTCGCCTAAGTGTTGTTTGCACCTCATCGGCTTTATGAGAAGTATATAAGATTTTTTCCAAAAATCAAGTTGATTTTTAGGCGCAACCAGTTATAATGGCCGAGAAATTTGTAAATCGTGTAGTTGCAAGGGAAAATGGCCGCAGGTGTATTAAACATACATCAAGGCCATTTTCCCGACGCAAATACACGATTTAAGCCCCAATAGTATAATGGTAGAACACGTCCTTGGTAAGGACGAGGCGCAAGTCCGATTCTTGCTTGGGGCACCAGTTTTAAAGGGATTGCGAGAGAGCAAACCAAAAAGAAACCGATATGTTTATTTCATATGACAAAGTTGTGCTTATATCAAAGCCCAGCGGCACCAGAATCCACAGGATTCTAAAGAAATTGTCTGCCGAGTTCCAAATTGCGGGGGGGGGGGGGCAATCTTAGACTTAATCCACAATCCAAA
>WRIM01000054.1 GCA_009782725.1 Alphaproteobacteria bacterium
TGGCCGAAAGGATAAATAAAAGCAACAATGGAAAAGTCGCTTACCGCAAAGCCGATATTACCAGTACCGGCTTTGAGGATAAGTCTTTTGACATTATTTTCTCGCACGGCGTGTTAGAGCATTTTTCCGACCAAGGAATCTCGGCGGCTTTGTCCGAAGGATTCCGCATATCGGACACTTACATAATCTCTGTGCCGACGATTTGGGATAAATCCGGATGCCTTACGGGCGACGAGCGTTTGATGACGGTGCGCAGCTGGCAAAGGATTATAAAAAAATCCGGATTACAAATCGCCGAAACCCAAAGTTTTTATCCAAAGAATATAAAACCGGGCAATTGGTGGCAGAAAATTTGGCCGGCCGGGAATGCCGTTTTTGTTTTGACCAGATAGGCGCGCTTATTTACTGTTGCCCGTCGGGGCATTTTTTATTACCCTTTTTTATATGGATAAATTTCGCCGCGCGGTTTTTTGCTATTTGATTCTTTGGGCGTACGCCCCAAGTTCTGCGCGCGCCATGATTCCGTGGATTTTGACTCTTGGGAAATTGCGTAAGCGTACTCCTGGGTGGATTACAATCGGTTCCGACGGGCGGCCTCAGCTTGCCGATTGGGTTCTTATAGAATTATTCGACCGGCCGATTGATTTCGATATTGTTTTGTCGGTTCTTGCCGGAGACGATTACGCCGAGATGAACAAACGCGATATCGCAAAGCTGAGCCGCATGGGGAAAAACGTTATAGAGCTTTGGGATACCGACCCGATATTCGTGCAATTTCCGCGTTTGAAAACCCTTGCGCGAAATCGTGAGTTTGAAAAAATGTGGGCCGCGAAAAAGCAAAAAGTAAAATAATCACATAAAGTTTTGCGGGTTCACGTCGATTTTTATTTTGATATTTGCGGGCGCTTTTATTTTTGAAAGCCATGCGTTTATCACGGGTTGCAATTTCGTGCGTTCGGGGCCGGATACCAAAAAGCGCATGCGATACCAAAGTCGCACCTGATAAATCTGGGCGGGAATCGGGCCGAATACTTTGACGCCGGCGGCAGCCGGCGCGCGGGCCGCCAATTCTTTACAGAACTCTTGCAATGTTTTTTCTTTTTTTCCCTCGACAATCAACGCGATAAGCTGTCCGTATGGCGGCATTTGCGCGGCCCTTCGCGCGGCCAAATCCAATGCAACGGCGCCGTCGCGGTCGCATTCGACAATCGACTTTAGAACGGGGTGTTCCGGCTGATACGTTTGAAGCAATACGCGGCCCGGATGAACACCCCGTCCGGCACGCCCCGCGACTTGGAATAATTGTTGGAAAGTACGCTCACCTGCGCGCGGGTCGGTGCCGAATAATCCCATGTCCGCGTCGACCGCGCCAACCAATGTTAAATTTGGAAAATGATGACCCTTGGCCAGTATCTGGGTGCCGATGACGCAATCGATTTGGCCCGATTCCATTTGCGATATCAATCTTTCCAAAGCCTGACGCGTGGCAATGGTATCGCTTGACACTATTGCGGTGCGGATTTTTGGCCATATGGATTTGACTTCGTCTTCTATCTTTTCGACGCCGATGCCGGTGTGGGACAATTCCGGATTCTTGCATTCGGGGCAAGCATTCGGCATCGCTTGCGCCCGCCCGCAAACATGGCAAATAAGCTTTTGGCTTTTATTATGATAAACCAAACCGACGCTGCAATCCGGACACTGTGCCGTCCAGCCGCAAACTTTACATCGCGTAATTGGCGCATAACCCCGGCGATTTATGAAAAGCATGACTTGCCGGCCCGCGGCGAATGTTTGCGACATCGCATCGCGCAGCGTCTTTGATAAATACCCGTCTGATTTTTCTTTGCGCATGTCGACGGTTTCGATTGCGGGCAAAGTCGCGCCGCCGAAACGCGATGCCAGACGCGAACATTTGTAATTCCCAGATTGAATATTTTTTACCGTTTCGGCGGCCGGTGTCGCGCTTGCCAATATTATCGGAAAGTCGTTTATTTTCGCGCGCAAAATAGCCATGTCGCGCGCGTGATAATTACCCATGTCTTCTTGCTTGTACGATGCGTCGTGTTCTTCATCCACAACGATTAATCCCAAATTCTGCCAGGCGAGAAAAAGCGCAGACCGCGTGCCGACCACTATGCGAATTTCACCGGCCGCAACGCCGCGCCAAATATCGCGGCGACGCGCGGATGTAAGATTGCTGTGCCATATTACCGGTTTCGCCCCAAAGCGTTTTTCAAACCGCGACATGAATTGCGCGGTAAGGGCGATTTCCGGCATCATTAATAACACGGATTTTCCTGCAAGATATGCTTTGATCGCGGCGTCAAAATAAACCTGGGTCTTGCCGCTTCCCGTTACGCCGTCCAATACATGCACATTGAAATTTTTTAATTCGATTGCGCCGGCCGCCGCGGATTGTTCCGCGTTCAGCGTGACATTGCCAGTGTCGTAATAATTTATGATTTCGGATTTATGATTTATGATTTTTTCAGATGTTTGTTCTAAAATTCCTTTTTGAATCATTGCTCGGACGACCGCGGCGGATACGCGCGCTATGTTTTGTATATCGAATGCGGACATAGGATCATTATCATTCGAAGCGAATGCATCCGCGACCGATTGCCGAGGCAAAGACATGCGCAAAGGCTTGCCCGCCGTAGCCCGAAGGGCGAAGGAGGGTTCTGTCTTTGGGGGATTGAATGCTTCGGGGACATTGACGATAAGTTTCAATACAGCGCCCGGCGTCATCATTGTCCAATCCGCCATTTTCATAATCCATTGAATCTCGGATTCTGTGATTTTAAATGAGAATACTTCTGTGACGGGCTTGATTTTTTCAGGCGGCAGGGCAGACGTGCCCGGGCCGATAATAACGCCGATATACGGCCGGTTCATAACGGATACGCGAACAAACGCGCCAACGGATGCCGGCGCGGCAAGACGGTAATCATAGCCCGAATTAACCGCATTCGGGATAAGGACGCAAACAATGTCGCCGGCTTTGAACGTCATGGTATGTCCGCATGTGATATGGTTATTTCATTTCCGAATATATTCTTTGCGACTGTCAAATATGATTCTGTGATGTCGGTGGCGATGAACTTGCGCGCGCCGTCGCGGGATAAATCGCGTTCTATTTCTGGGTGTCGCATCAGATAGTCCGCCAATTTTTCCGCGATAATTTCATCTTGGGATATTATTTCGATGCCGGGGGTGCACGTGCGAATTAAATCTTTATAGTGCGGATAATGCGTGCACCCAAGTATTATCGAATCAATATTTCTGCCGTCGAAATTTTTCAGATATTCGGCGATTATGGGCGGCGCGAATTTATCGCCGTCGTTTTCAATTAACGGCACAAGCAAAGGCGCCGCAACCGGATATATTTTTATATCGGGGTTTAGTTTCGCCAACTCTTGCTCGTACACGCCGGAATTTATTGTGCCGGTGGTGGCAAGCAAGCCGATGTTTTTAAATCCCCCTTCTGCGACATATTCCAATGTCGGTATTACGATTCCAAGAATTCGCCGGTCGGGGAAATTCGCGGGGAGATAAACTTGTTGTAACTTGCGAAGGGCCGCGATTGTCGCGGTATTGCATGCAATGATGACAATGCGGCAATCCTCATTGCGGAACAAATAATCGATGCAGCTTTCTGCAAAGCCATATATAGATTCATAACTTCGCGGGCCGTATGGAACATGCAAAGTATCGCCCAAATATGTAAACGAAAAATCAGGCATCGCAGAAATAAGCGAACGCGCGATAATTAATCCGCCAAGCCCGCTGTCAAAAATTCCAATTTTATTCCCGTTCATATTAAATCTTTTTCGGTTGGCACATGGTCGATTTCTATGTCCGGCGCGAATTGAGTTCTAAACCATGTTCTTTGGCGTTTTGCATATTGATTCGTGCGCGTGCGCCAATTTTCATAGCATGTTTGCTCGTCGATTTCGCCATTGATAAATCTTACCAATTCCGATGCGCCTATCGCGCGCGTAGAGGGCCAGCCGTTTGATATAATTGCGCGGGCCTCTACCATGGCCCCCACCTTCGCCAAGGCTCCGGCGGGCAAGCCTCCCGACATCATTTCTGGAATTCGTTTTGCAATGCGGTCGGCCAATATTTCTTTGGGCGGATTGATTAAGATTTTTAATGCGTCTGGCGCGACCGCGCCTTGGCGGGGAAGGGACTGCCACTCGCTTAAGTGTCGGCCGGTTTCCAAGAATACCTCTAATGCGCGCGCCGCCCTTTGCGGGTCGGCGGCAAGGTTTGATAGTTCGTGCTTGTTTTTTACCATTTCTCTTGCAAGCAATCTATTTTCTTTGGAAACTTCGGGGATTGGCGATATGCCGTTTAATAATGCATTTATATAAAATCCGGTGCCGCCAACGAAAATGGGCGGCATGCCTGCGCGCATTGCCGCGTCAAATTCTGTTCGCGCAAGTTCCAAATATTCCGCCACCGATATTTGTTCGGAGAGTGGCAATATGGAAAAGAGTTTATATGGAACGCCGTCCAAATCGGGGGTTGCAAGGGGGGATGCGCTTATATTCTCTATGCCTTTGTAGATCTGAACGCTGTCGCAATTAATCACTGTGCCGCCCACGCGCCGCGCAAGCGCATGCGCGAAATCCGATTTACCGGATGCCGTTGGGCCCGCAATTATGTATGCAATGTGTTTCATTAAGGTCGATTATACAAAAATAATATAATAATGTACAAAAATAATTCCCATTTATTTTTTAATTTTTTCATGTATAATGTGGCGGTTCACAAAGGAGATTATCAAAATGAGCAAAAAAACAAGAATAGCAATTAATGGATTCGGACGCATCGGGCGTCTTGTCCTTCGCGCGGCGTTGGAATCGGGAAGGGACGATTTGGAATTTGTGGCTGTTAACGACCTTGGGCCCATTGAAACATCCGCGTTTTTATTGGAATATGACTCTGTGCATGGCAA
>WRIM01000055.1 GCA_009782725.1 Alphaproteobacteria bacterium
TATAACTATATATGATTTTACCTGTAATAATTTTCGTCGTTGGTTATGCTTTCATTGCGCTTGAAACACCGCTAAAGGTGGATAAATCTTCTACGGCGCTCCTGTTGGGCGTGGCTATTTGGGTATTCTACATCTTCGGGGGAGAAAATATTTTTGCCTTTACCGGTTTTGCTGCAAATTTTAATAACTATAAAACTTTAAATCCAAACAACAATTTCATAGATTTT
The DNA here is from genome assembly GCA_009782725.1 of Alphaproteobacteria bacterium. Taxonomy (GTDB): domain Bacteria; phylum Pseudomonadota; class Alphaproteobacteria; order Rs-D84; family Rs-D84; genus WRCC01. The sequence continues at coordinate 228 of WRIM01000055.1, forward strand.
GTTTCACAGTTTGAAATGCTTCATCATATTGGAGGAATTGCCGAAATACTTTTCTTTTTAATGGGCGCGATGACGATTGTGGAAACGATTGACCACCATAACGGTTTTTCAATTATTACAGATAAAATTACTACAAAAAACAAAAGGAAACTTTTATGAAAAAAACCAAAAAAATGGTGGCTGTGGTGGCGGCGGCGGTTATTGGAACGCCTGCAATCGCATCTACCACCAACATGGAGAACCCATTGTATATGCCAAAAAGCGCCGAGGTATACGGGCGGCTTGGCGTGGGTTTGATGTACAAGAAAGCAAACGATAACACCGCAATGCAAAACAAGGGACAGGCGGGCGACATCGAATTCCCGATTTGGCGCGGTAATGCCGAAGTGGGCGTCGGATTGGCCGATTGGCTGACCCTTCGCGGCGCGGTCGGATACACCCAAGACGATTCCATAAATCGCAAGGGCATGCATCACGGACGCATCGGATTAAATTTCCGCGTGTTCGATGAAACGCAAGTTCACGGTTGGGTTTGGGATGTTTACGGCGATATGCATTTGGGCGGCCTTTCCAAAATGACGGGCACTTTCAATCTGAATATGCCGACTCCTCCGAAAAATGCCAGCTATTTCGATTATGACAATTATACCAACGGTCGTTGGGGTCTTGTCGGCGGAACTCAAATCGGAAGAACTTTCTTTGACCGTTTGACTTTGGCTGCATTTGCGGAAATATTGTATACTTTCGGAAACAGCAACAACGACATCGCGCTTCGCACGATTACGACGTTCTATACGCCGGCGCCAATTCCCGCAATGGATTTGGGCAATATATCCGTATATCTTAAATCGACGACGGAATATAACGCAGGTCTTCGCGGATTGTACGAAATCGACGACCTTTGGTCGGTTGGCGGCGGATTTACATATAAATACCGCGCCGCAAACGGAGTCGAAGCTTTGGCAAGACAATCCGGAACCCCGACACAGCTTGCAATACAAAACGCATTGGTACCGGCATTGCTTGCCGGCATGGCCGACATGAAAGACGGTATTCAAGAATATATCTTGACCGCCGTTGTCGCGCGCCAAATGACGGATTGGATGCAACTCGCGGTATACGGCGAGTATACATTCGACGATGCTCAACCGAATTCCCAAAACGGCACAGAAGTTAAATGGGAGTTGGGCGTTCGCCTTAATGTAAGGTATTAATTTAAAAACAAAAAAACAAACTATATTGGACACAAAATCGCCGCGAGCATTCGCGGCGATTTTTCATTTTTTATTCATCTCTGTTTGTGATATAATATCTTAAACAGGAACATCAAAAAATATGAAAAAAACCGGGATTCTTGCCCTTTTCGCCGCGATTATCGCGCCGACTTTTGTTGGCGCCGCGCAACCGCGCCCCGCGCCGAACCAACCTTATTTTCAACAAACCGGTTTTCAGCAACAACCCGTTATACTTCAACCCTATAATTCCCAAGGAACCGTGTTCATCCCGCAAAATACCGTGGGCCAGATGCCGACCGCGGCCCAGCCTACGCGCGTTACCGGAAATCTGCCGCGAGTGGGGTCTAATAATACCAGCACTATGCGCCAATATTATCATCCGAATAATTTCGACCGCATTTCGGACAGCGGTTTGTACATCGGATTGTCAATCGCCTATAACGGCTCGCTTTCGGGCGGGATGCGCGCGGATTACGCGCGGGAAACCAACGCGTTCTTTGTTCCCGGCGCATTCGAACAAGCCGCATGGAAATCCGACACCGTGTTACCCTTGCAGATATCTGTCGGCGCGGCCATAAATTCCGATATCCGCGTTGACTTTTCATACACGCGGTACAGCGGTTTGTCTTATCCCGATTATGTTCAAACATCCGACGGCGCGGGCGGATTCTTTACGGTAGAGGCGACCGGCGGCGGAATCACTTCAAACGCCACCATGTTGAATTTATATTACAATCTTGATTCTTATACCGGATACATTGCCGGCGGCGCATTACGCCCGTACATCGGCGTCGGCGTCGGTATCAGCACGAATACAATATCGGACTATCTTGTATACGACGGCAAATTTTATGCCGAAGTTCCCGAAGGAACTCCGTCCGTCGCGGGCCAGTTGACCGCGATATCCGACATTTATGCTTATCATTCGGGCGGCACGACGGAAAACCTTGCCTATATGTTCGAAGGCGGCGTTACTACGGAATTGGACGGCGGGATCAAGGTTGACTTTTTCGTGCGCTATTCCGGATTGGGCAAAGTGCAATCTTCGGGCAGCATCGTCGTGTCCCAAACCGAATGGCTTGGCACCGGATTCGGCGTGATTGGGGAAGCGGGCGCGGAACAACCCGCCCCGTACGACAGCGTATTCCACTATACAAACTGGCGCGAATCGGGAAATCTTGCCGCGGTTGATTTGGGCGTACGGCTTCGACTTCAATTCTAGTTGTTCGTGGAGAGAGAACAATATATGAAATACATTTCAAAATGTTCGTTGTTTGCAATTGTTATGTCCGTGCCTTTGGTCGCGTCTGATGCGGCTATACGTGTTGGGGCGGGCGGCGGCGGGCGGTCTTATGCCGGCGCTTATCAGCAAGTTGCAATGATGAACCAAATCGCGGCCGATGCGGCGCCCGCGCCGACCGAACAAGAATTAATCGACGCTTTGCCCGTGCGCGTTGCAAATATCGACATAGCCAAAGCAATTCTTAGAGACGACGCGCATATGTCTGTGAACTTCAGCTCTCTGCAACGATGCGCATCCATTTTCCCGCGCGGAAGTTTTGCTTGGGATGCGCCGAATACCGGTGCTTTTTCAAGCGGACGCCCCGAAGGACAATGCGTTGCCGAAATCAGAATGTACAAAGTATATGGGAATGACGATATACTTCTTGCGACCGCGAATGTTGCCGCAGGCGATGAAATAAGATGTAACATCAGCGACTTTCCAGAATCCGGCATGATAAAAGAAAATGTGGAAAATACTCTTTTTCCGGCCGACCGGGCGCCTACGCGCGATGATGTCAAACGCACGATGAGCGCGGAAAACAAACAAAATGCCGCGTTGAAAACCGCGGCGGGCGCGCTTATCGGCGGCGCGGGCATGTATTTTGCAGGCGGCAAAGATTGGGGAAATGCGGCCAAGGGTGCGGCAATCGGCGGCGGCGCGACATATGCGTCCACACAAATTGGAAAGCAAGCGGGCGACACGTTAATGGCGGTGACCATTAATGCCGCGGCGGGCGGGGTAATTGGAAATATGTCGGGCATCGGCGGTTCCGTCTTAATGGTCAAAGATTGCCCGCAAAGCACAACCGGCAAATGTTTGTTCGGTATGATACGTCCGGGCGCGGCATTGCAAGAATGCTCGCCGGGGGTAAAGCCGGATACTTATATTAATTTCGAAACCGGCGGAACTTATACTTGCTGTCCCCCGAATACAATTGGCACGACATGTCAAATCAAAAGCCTTGTCGGATATTATATCCCGCAAAAAGGCGGCAAATATTGGTGGAGCCGCGAAAACATGCTAAGCGACCCGACTTACCGCGAATATATGGACGATAATCTGCGGCGCTGTATGGAGAATTACAAGCTGACCGAATGGACCGGAAGCAATTGCGGCGAAGGCCAAGAATTATACATGGTAATGAACGCGTCCGAGGCGCGCGCGGCGATTCCCGCGGCTTTAATAAACTGGCAGGAAAAGGCGTTCGGAACAACGGCCAACGATTGGGATAAATTTATTCGCAGCGCCCGCGAAAACGCCAGCGACAGCGGAAAACTTACGTCTGCAGACCTTCATGTAAGAGATGCGAATGGCGTCGGCGCGCCGATTGGGCAATCAGGCCTTAGTCAGCTTAAGACCGCAACGCTTGCCGACTTTCATCCGATGTTTTTAGAGGCTTCCGACGGGCCGATCATCGACCTTAGCAACAAAGCGCGATTGAAAGCAACCACGACCGGTGCCGCGGTTGGCGGGGCTTTGGGCGGGTTTGCCGCATACCAAGGCGCGGGCGATGAAATCGACGAACGCTGGTACACGGCGATACGCGAATACGAAGGTTCATTGTCCATGATATATTGCATAACCGGGAACGAATTGTTGGGCAACTATAACGATTTGATGTTCATCCCGGAAATGCGGTAAAAACCGATTCGGCTTTTAATCCATTTTTATAATTTATACAAATTATAAATTACCCTATTTATAACGATATATCAGTGCGTTAACTGCGAAAACTTGTCGCGCGGGCGTATTATGCACTTGCATATAAAATTTATTTGACAATTTTGCTTGACAAACAGAATAAATGTATTATATTGTGTTTGTCAAAGGGCAGCCGCCCAATGATAGGCGCCAGGGGTTCAGACTCCCTCCTACATTCTCTCTCCTCTGGCTTCTGGCGCCGACCTTTTACAGTCGAAAGACGCAACAGTTCAGAATGCCGCTGTTTTTCTCCTTTCCTTCCTTCCTTTTGGCGACATTCGGAAATCCCCGCGGAAACGCGGGGATTTTTTTATTTCAAAATATTGGATTATTAAATTGCGATTATAAATATTTTCGCTTTGTCGGCGGCGGGAATTACTTCGTCGACGCCCAATACAAAGCATTCTTTGG
>WRIM01000056.1 GCA_009782725.1 Alphaproteobacteria bacterium
GATTATTAAAAGCCTGCCCATAAAAGATTTTGTGGCGGCGGTTTCTTGCGGCATCAGTCGCGAGGGAGAGTTGCTGCTTGATTTGAATTATGACGAAGATTGCTCCGCCGCCACCGACGCCAATTTTGTTATTGCCGAAAAACTTGGAATTATCGAAATCCAAGGCACCGCCGAAGGCCAGCCGTTTGCCAAAGCCCAGTTTATGCGTCTTTTGGAAATGGCCGAGCTTGGGACTTCCGAATTGATTGGCCTCGCGCGCAAAGCTCTTTTGGGAGTGAAGTAGCGGCGCATGGCGGCAATTAGGATTCTTCCCGAATATTTAATCAACCAAATCGCCGCCGGCGAAGTGGTAGAGCGTCCCGCATCGGTCGTCAAAGAATTGGTCGAGAATGCGTTGGATGCCGGCGCGGATATGATTGTAATCGATGTCACCGACGGCGGCCGCGGATTGATAAGCATAATCGACAACGGATGCGGCATGTCGCGCATTGACTTGGAAAAATCCATAATGCGCCACGCGACAAGCAAATTGCAAACCGACGACCTTCTTAACATCAACACAATGGGTTTTCGCGGCGAAGCATTGCCAAGCATTGCTTCTGTCTCTGACATGACAATCGACACATGCCGCATGGGCGAATCCGGTTTGGTATTGGATTGTTCAACCGGCCGGATTAAACCGTCCGCATGGGAATCCGGAACGCGCATACGCGTAGAGAATCTATTTGCAAAAACACCCGCGCGGTTAAAATTCTTGCGGGCCGACCGCGCGGAAATGATGTCGGTTGTCGAAGTTGTAAAGCGGCTTGCGCTATCGCGGCCCGACGTCGGATTCATATTGAATAACAAATGGCGTTTTCCAAAAAACCAACCGTTAATGGAACGCGTCATTGCGGTCATGGGCGAAGACACCCAAGGAAGGATGATAGAATTGGACACGGTTGATTCGGGCGCGACGCTTCGTCTGTCCGGATTTATATCCGAACCGACGCTAAGGCGCGCGAGCAGTATCGACCAATACCTTTTCGTAAACGGCCGCATTGTCAAAGACAAAGTTTTGAATACCGCGCTTCGGGCAAGCTATATGGATGTGATGAGCGCGCGCGAATTTCCATTATGCGCATTGTATTTGGAATTGCCCGCGCGCGAAGTCGATGTAAACGTGCATCCCGCCAAAACCGAAGTGCACTTTCTTGAGCCCGCACGCGTTCGATCGTTTATAATCCGAACCATACGGGACGCACTGTCCCGAACCATGATTCCCGGCATGTCGGCGGAAAATTTTTCATCGGAAAAAATACAAAATAATTCCCCGCTTTTTATCCGCGAGCCGGAAAACTTTATACGCGGATTGGAATTATGGGGGAGCGATTCTAAATCTGATATAAACTATGTAGGGGCGAATGAAAATTCGCCCACCGGTGTTCGAAATGATGAAAGGGCGAACTACCACACAACGAAATCTACGATTTCGTCGGGGCCCGGTTTTCATTCGCCCCTACAAGATTTTCCGCTTGGCCGCGCAATCGGCCAAATCGGAAATAAATATATTATCGCCGAGAATGCATCAGGCATGGTCATCGTCGATCAACACGCGGCGCATGAACGCATTACTTACGAACGCCTTCGCGCACGCGAATTAAAGCGTCAGCCGTTGCTGGTGCCGGCAATTATAAAATTAAAACCCGAAGAAGTATCGGCGATTATAGAAATCCGGGAAGAGCTTGACGCGTGCGGCCTTAAAATCGATGAATTCGGCGATGATTCCGTGGCGATATACGAACGGCCGGCGGATTGGGAAATGGATTGGGCCGCAATGCTTCGCGCCGTCGCCCAAGAAGTCGGCGCGCACAGTCATTCTTCAAAGCTTGTCGAAAAGCTTCACTTAAAGCTTGCGAACTATGCGTGTCATCATTCCGTGCGCGCGGGCCAGAAATTAGATTATGCGCAAATGGACGCGTTGCTCCGCGATATTGAAAACACAGAGCGAAGCGGTCAATGCAACCACGGCCGCCCGGTTTATAAAATCATCAAGATATCCGAACTTGACAGCTGGTTCGAAAGGGTTTAGCGTCTGTACGGATACCATTCTTCAAGCATTAAAACTAAATGTTTCGGCAATGCTGGCCTTGTCGCCGGCGATTTTTTTGGCGCGGCGGCATTCGGCACGATTTTATCCATGCTTGCCATAATGGATTTAGAATGTTCGGGAAGTATTATGTTTTCAATCGGGCCATGCCGATCTACTGTCAAATCGCCGGCCAATGTTTTTATCTCGTATCCAATCTCAATGCCGTTCGAATCAATATAACGAATTTCTTTCAAAGAAAGACCCAGATTCTTGCACGACGGCACGCGCCCGGATGCCAGTCTTTGTATTTCTTTGCCGGCATAACTGACCTCTAGATAAAAATCCCCTCCGTTTTCCGGGACGGGTCTTCCAAGTTCATCAAGATATACTTTGTATGCGGGGCCGTGAACAAAGCGTACATTGCTTGTCTCGACATATACTTCCTGTAATTTGCCGCCAATAGTTATCCAACCGTAAATCTGTCGCCCGCCGTCTTGTTCCATTGTGAATCTCTTTTCGTTATTTGCGGGGATATTTTACCTAAATCAGGCAATTTGTCAATTTGTTTATAAAAAGTTTGCAATGCGCAAAGTCTGGGTATATAATCGCGCGTATTTAAAAAGGCACGCACATGAAAATTAGAAACATCGCCATAATCGCGCACGTAGACCATGGTAAAACCACTCTCGTGGATAATATGTTAAAACAAGCCGGAAGCTTTCGGGAAAACGAACGCGTATCCGAACGCGTTATGGATTCCGGCGAAATCGAGAAAGAGCGCGGCATCACCATTTCCGCGAAACCCACAAGCGTTATGTGGCGCGATTACAAGATTAATATCGTGGACACGCCGGGCCACGCGGATTTCGGCGGCGAAGTCGAACGCATACTGTCCATGGTCGACGGGGTGGTGTTATTGGTGGACAGTTCCGAAGGCCCCATGCCCCAAACAAAATTCGTGTTGTCGAAAGCATTGAAACTGGGGTTATCCCCAATTGTCGCAATCAACAAAATCGACCGCGCAGACCAACGCGCGGACGAAGTGCTGTCCGAAACATTCGACCTTTTCGACAAATTGGGCGCGACGGATTCTCAGTTGGATTTCCCGTATGTTTATGCGGTCGGCCGCGACGGTTGGGCCGTGCGTGATTTAAATGATGAGCGGAAAGACCTGACCCCCCTGTTCCAGCTTATAATCGACCATGTTCCGGCGCCGGATTGCGGCGCGTCTGGAAGATGCGATATAAACGCGCCATTTCGCATGTTGGCGACTACATTGGAAGCAGACCCGTATGTGGGCCGCATTTTAACCGGTAAAATCGAATCCGGCACCGTCCGCGTGGGCCAAGCAGTGCGTGCCATTTCAATGAACGGCGACTTTATCGAGAATGCAAAAATCACAAAAATAATCGAACACCGCGGCGTTGAAAAAGTGTCTCTTGATACCGCCAATGCTGGCGATATCGTGGTCGTCGCCGGATTTTCGCGGGCAACTGTGGCGGACACTTTGTGCGACCCGTCGGTCACCGAACCGATTCCGGCATTGCCGATCGACCCGCCGACGCTTACCATGACGTTCTTTGTAAATACTTCGCCATTGGCCGGACGTTCCGGCGGCAAGAAATTAACATCCCGCATGATAGGAGAGCGACTTTTCAAAGAGGCGGAAACGAACATCGCATTACGCGTCACTCAAAGCGCCAACAACGAATCATTCGAAGTATCGGGCCGCGGCGAATTGCAATTGGGGATCTTAATCGAACAAATGCGGCGCGAAGGATTTGAATTGTCCGTGTCGCGTCCGCGCGTTGTGTTTCATGACGATGACGCCGGCAACACGTTAGAGCCAATCGAAGACGTCGTAATCGACGTGGACGACGAGTTCAGCGGCGTTGTGATAGAAAAAATGACCAAGCGTCGCGCGACCATAACGGAAATGAAACCGTCCGGAGTTGGTAAAACGCGTATTACGTTTTCTGCGCCGTCGCGCGGCTTAATCGGATACTTGTCCGAATTTCGGACGGACACGCGCGGCACCGGAATTATGAATCGCATATTTTCGGAATACGGCCCATACCGCGGTGACATCGACCAATATCGCCCGGGCGTTCTTGTATCTATGGAGAACGGCGCAGCGGCGACATACGCGCTTTTCAATCTTCAGCCGCGCGGAACATTATTCATCGAACCGCAGACTCAAGTTTACAGCGGAATGATTATTGGAGAGCATTCGAAAGAAAACGACCTTGAAGTAAATCCAATCAAAGGAAAAGAATTGACCAACATGCGCAGTGTCACTGCGGATGAAAAATTATTTTTGTCTCCGCCGCGCCGCATTACATTGGAAGAAGCATTGTCATATATCCAAGACGACGAATTGGTCGAAGTAACGCCGCAGACAATTCGCCTTCGCAAGCGCGAACTTGATTCCGGCATGCGGAAAAAACTGCGGAAAGTGTAATTCAATCTTTTTCATAATCCAATTCCAACGTCCCCAATATCCGACGGCGGCGGGACATCATTTTCCTTTACAAACGCCCCTCTGACTTCTTTAAAGGATGTTTTGGCGACCCCAACAACATCTTCCAATTCTTTAATTGTAATCTGTTTCGACCTTTTGCCAGCGCATATTTTTCTTTCCGCGCTGAAGCCTTGTATTTCTTGAAATACGCCTCTGCCGGTTTCGATTGCGGCCGGCACATTCGCGCTGCAAACCGAGCACACACACCCCGCGACTTTCGCCGCGATTC
>WRIM01000057.1 GCA_009782725.1 Alphaproteobacteria bacterium
AAAATAATATTCGCGGTATCGCTTGTATTGAATGCGTTGCTTGTCGGGGTGTTCGCTGGCCATATGCTGGGAAGCCATAAATCGCGCCCGGTTACAGAATTCCGCGATATCCGGCCGGAAATGCGTGAAAACATTGCAACATTGCGCGCACGCCTGGCCGAAATTATGAAGGCCGAAAATTTCGATCAGGCCGCATTCGACGCCCAGCTGAAAAAGTTGTCGGACGCGCAATGCAACTTTAACCGCGAATTCATGATTGAATTAAACGAAAAATTACAAAAGATGCCCGTGGACGAACGCATTGACGCAATCGATAAAATGATGTCGCGCAAAGGCATGCCCCACAAACATAAACGAAAATAGTTTAAACCATGGTTCTTGCATGCGGAAGGGTTACTCCCTGCTCTTCCGCGGCGCGGGCCAAGAAAAACCGGGTTGCATTCAAATCCACGGGCAAAGAAAAGCATTTATCCAAATACGGCGCGGCGCAAGTCTCGCACACGGCGCGCCCCGTCCGCTTTGACACATGGGTCAGGTTATCTGCGCATCCGCAATTCGAACACCGCGTTAAATCCAACGCATATCCCAGCGAGCTTAATAAATTCATCTCCCAATCGACATAACGCGCCGTTGGGTCTTGCAGCATTGTAACGGTATCATCCCACAATGATTCGTATTTCTCGCGTTCTGGCAAAAGCGCGATTAACAACGCGAACGCAGAATTCATATAAAGCAGCGCGACGGCATTCGACATCAAAGGCGCCGCAAGATTCCGCGCCGACTCAAAGTGAAATGTCCCCAAATGCGAATCCAATCGCGCGTTCCATGCGACCGCGCCGATTTGTCCAACCAACGGGCGATTCTTTTTCGCAACGGCGGCGGCGCGCATCATGCCGGCCAATACGCCGAAATCGCGCGTGAAAATGCGCGCCACCATATCGCGTTCTTCAAAAGGCCGCAAACCGATAATAATGCCATTGGATTCAAGTTTCATAATTGCATTATACAAAAAAATCCGGCGTTCGCCGGATTTTTTTTATTCTTCTGTTTTTTCAGTTGATTCTGATTCTGTGGGTTGTTCCGCCGGGGTTTCTTCTGCGGGCGAATTTTCATTCGCCCCTACATTGGACTCACCCGCAACAACTTCTTCTTCTACTTTCTTGGTTCCGAATGTTAAAACTTTGCCGGCGACCAATGCTTCGATTTCGTCTTGGGTTTGCGCGACGTAAATCTTCACAGGCACAACAACATCGGCATGCAGCGCGATTTTCGTATCGAACGCGCCGATTGTTTTAATCGGGTTGCCGAGCATTACCTGGGACGATTCGACCGCGACATTGGTAAGTTCTTTCAACATGCGCGCGACATCGCGGCTTGACACAGAACCGTACAGATGTCCGGTGTCGCCCGCTTGGCGTATCATATAGAACTTTGCGTTTTTGACCGCATCAACCTGAGATTCGGCCGCGCTCTTCGCAGCATCTTGCTTTGCGACGATCGCAGCTTTTTGCGATTCGAACACGGCAAGATTTTCGCGGGAATAACGCATCGCCTTGCCATTAGGCAAAAGATAGTTCCGCGCAAATCCCGTTTTTACATCGGCCACATCGCCAATGTTGCCCAATTTTGCAATTTTTTCAGTAAGTATGACTTTCATTTTATCTGTCCTTTTTATTAAAAGTTAGGGATTTTTAATTATCCCAGATTGTTTCTAACAAACGGAAGTAATCCGATGTGCCGGGCGCGTTTGATTGCGCGGGCCAAAGCACGTTGGTCTTTCTGCGATACGCCGGAAATGCGCGACGGCACGATTTTGCCGCGTTCGGTTATAAAGCCTTCCAGCATTTTTTTGTTTTTATAATCAATCTCTTTGCCCTTTAAAGGGTTGGATTTTTTGCGATATATTGCTGCGCGAACTGCCATTATTCCACCTCTTCTTGTTTTTTCATCATTATGCTTGGGCCTTTGGCCAATTCATCGACGCGCACGTTAAGAAAACGGATAAGGTCTTCGTCAATGCGTTCGCGGCGTTCGAATTCGGACAAGTTTTCGCCCGGAAGCTCGATATTCAGCAACACATAGTGCGCCTTTTTATTCTTGCGAATGATGTACGCTAGGTTTTTCAATCCCCAAAACTCGGTGCTGTGCACTTTGCCGCCAAGTTCGGCCACAATATCGGTGAATTTTTTCGCACGTTCTTTGACCTGTGCGTCGGTCAAGTCCTGGCGGAATACCAGAACACTTTCATAAAATGCCATAAAGTTCTCCTTTGGTCTAAGGGCCGTCGCAACATTGCAACAACCAGGAAAGCGGATGCATTATATATAAATATGACTCGAAATCAAGCAAAATCTTTGAAAAAATCCCTTGCATTCTTTTCCCGATTCGCTATGATAAGCCCGTTCAACAAAAAGGAGAAAACTATGATTTGGACATTACTTATATTGGTCATAGCGATTGCCCTTTACTTTGGCTGTGGATATCTGCTGTATCGTGGCGGAAAAAAGCAACCGAGTATGGGTATGCTGTACGCCAAAAAAGCGGCGAAATTTGTCGCAATCGTATTGCTTGTCATCGGCGTTAACCGTCTTGGACTTGGCACTACGTATTATCTGACCGAAGCGAATCCGATGATTCTGCAAACCATGGCACAGAACATGCAAAACCAGAATTCAGGCGCATCTAACAAAGAAATCAAAAGCTATGTCCGCAAGAACATGGCCGACATGACCAAAAACGCGCCGATCGCCGGCAACGAAAATGCCAAGAACACGATATTCTTGTTCACCGCGTATTCATGCCCGTATTGCACCCGCGTTCATAACGAGTTGATGCGTGTTATCGCGGAACGCGACGACGTCCGCGTTGTTATCAAAAACTTTTCGATCCACGGCGTGTTAAGCGACGATGCGGCGCGCGCGACGATTGCGGCGAAAATGCAAACCAACGATTTGGCAGCGAAATTGGATTTGGCATTGGCGGCAAGCAAATACTGGCCGGATAACATGGATAACAAATCCCAAGAAGAATTGGCGAAGATTATCAACAAAGAAATCATGGCCCGCGCGGCGAAAGTCGGCTTGAACGTCGAACAATTGCAAAAAGATATGAACAGCGCGACAGTTCAGCAAGAACTTGCCCAAGTTCGTGAATTGGCGCAAAAGTTCAATATCCAAGGCACGCCGTTCTTGATCATCAACGACAAAGCGTTCCCGGGCGCAATCCCGTACGAACAAATCGTAAACGCGTTGAAATAATCGATTTGAGAAAATAAAAACCCGGCAATCGCCGGGTTTTTTAATTTATGCCAAATTATACTTTCGAATCCCACGTAGAGGCAGAATTCGTTTTTTATGGTTGCGGTTTTATTTTTACAATCCAAACATTACTATCAGGGACCAACATTTGCAAAGTTGAGTCCCTATCAAAATCTACATAAAACTTTGACGGTATATCTTTCGGAATGTCAATAAAGTACCCGGCGTTATATTCGTATTCGCCACCTAATTTGGTAAATAGTCCAAGTTTTATCAAGTCAAACAGGCGAGCTTTTTTATCTTTATTACCTTCTCGTTTTGCCTCAATTATGACTTTGTTTTCCATAGTTCCGCGCAAGTGGGCAATAATGTCGGGAAATACTTTTTTGATATATTTTTTGTCACTTCTACCCACAGAAAACAATAATGAATTAAACGCTTCAACATTATCCTCACTTGCTATGGCGATATTTTCGTAATATTCAAGCTCTTGTTTTAGTGGAGACAAGTCATCGTTATTTGCTATGTTTTCATCAGTTGATCTCATCAAAATACTGCGTATCCCATTTACAATACCTGTAAAATCCAATGTTTTCGGGTCGGTCAGTTTTTTATTATATTCACAATCGACATTCCAGTGCGGCAATAAATACTGCAAGTATTCCGCCAATTTATGAGTTTGGCTTCGTTCATTCACTTCGTTTTTCAATAAATAAATGTCTTCCTTTATCAGGCGCGTTATTGCTTTCTCGATTGTATCGCAATAGATGCAATCACAATGAACAAATGGGAAACAACCGCAACGATAACACTCGCGGCAATCCCTGCAAAAACAACAATGATGTCTGCGTGGCATTTATTCTTCCCTGTTGCTGAATCATACAATCCTCTTGCTTTATTTTCAAGAAGAATTCATCCATACACTTGAAGATTGATAGAAGTTCATACACTAAAAAACGCGGGGATATACCCCGCGTTCCTTATATGTATGTACCATTATATTGAGTCCGCATTTATCCATGCGCCGTTTCTTAATAATCCCGGAGACATAGATTCAGAGTGGCGAAGCGTGTCAATCATAGAACGCGCGCCCGCCGCATCCAATCCCAATGCGCGAACACGGTGCATTCCGCCGTCACTGACCACTTGGAAGTTTCCGACATGCGACATCTGGCGTGCAAGGGCATTTGCGCTTTCTTCAGAATAAAACGCGCCGATTTGAACCGCAAACGGACCGGTTCCGGTTGTTGCGGCCGGTGTTGTCGGCGTTGTCGTAACCACGCCCGCACCGGTAGCGCCAAGCGTCAAATCACGCACTTGTTTCGATTGTTCCGCCAAAATCTGGACTTGGACGCGCGTTGTGCCTGACATGCCAAGCCGGCGCGCCGCCGCAGGCGACACGTCCATTACGCGCGAGTTGATATTCGGGCCGCGATTATTAACGCGAAGCATCGCCGATTGTCCGTTATCAAGATTGGTAACGCGAACGATCGACGGCAACGGAAGCGTTTTATGCGTCGCAACCATTTGATTCA
>WRIM01000058.1 GCA_009782725.1 Alphaproteobacteria bacterium
TTTACGGCACGCCCGACCACAAGATTATGATGAACGGGCCAGAGACCTATAAGCGCGCCGTGACGTTAATGCCCGACGCCGCGCGGTATATAATGGAGCACGCGGGTATAAATGCCGAAAACATAGATTGGATAATCCCGCACCAAGCAAACCGCCGCATAATCGAATCCGGCGCGGAACGGCTGGGCTTTCCCATGGAAAAAATCATTATCACGGTGGACAAGCATGCGAATACATCCGGCGCATCCGGGGTGTTGGCACTATCGCACAGCATGGATACGGGACTTATAAAGCATGGGCAATTAATTATGTATCCGGCGTTCGGTTCGGGCTTGACTTGGGGCGCTGCTCTCATTAGAATTTAAAACAACAAAGGAGAACCACTATGAAAAAAATAATTTTATCGTTGGCGTTGATTGGAATCGCAGTGTCCGCAAATGCGGCGCGTTATGACAATTATCTGTCTTTAAAGGTCGGATACGTTTGGGGCGATGTAACCGATTATCCCGATTCGATCGACGGCGTTGGCGCTCGCCTTGCAATCGGCCAGAATTACAGAACCAATGATTGGTTGTCCGTTCGCGGCGAGGTCGAGGCCGGATACCATTCGCAAAAAGAAGGCATCTTAAGCGTGCGTCCGATTTCCGCGCTTATTAACTTGTATGCCGATTTCGGTCCGCGCGCATGGTTGGCAAAACCTTATATCGGGGCGGGTATCGGCGGCGCGTATATCACGGCCAAAGCCGGGCGTGATTCTGATTCAGATTTGGGAATCGCATGGAACGGCCAAGTCGGCGTGACGTTCGACTTTGCGGACGATTTGAAAATGGATCTAAGCGCGCGCTATGACATGATGTCGGCGCCGGATTACGACCTCCGCAACCTAGGCATATACGCCGGCGTCCGCTGGGGCTTTTAAATATATCGATTTCTACGGACATCTGCTTGTTATTGGCTCGTATAAATCAATATATAGGAATATAAGGATAAAATGTGAAAAACAAAATACTTTTGCTTGTCGCTGCTTGCGCCGTGATTGCCGGATGCACGCCTTATAAAGAACTGACCCCTGGGGGCGAATCGGTAAAGTTCGTAGAATCAAAACCGAAAGATTGCAAATCTTTGGGCGATATTGATTCAAGCGGAATGGGACTTACCCGGTCGGAATCTTTGACATGGATTCGGAACAAAGCCGCGGCCGAAGGCGCGGATACTTTTCGCATCGAAAACGAGTCGATAGAAACCATGAGCGGTTATTGCATCGGATGCCCGAATCAAATGTATGCCCACAGAGCGTACATATACAAATGCGATAAATAAAAATGAACAAATTATATCTTTCGTTTTTTGCGATAATGATTGCGGTGTTTTTTGCGGGCGCGGCCGACGCGAAAAAATACGATCTTTATCTTTCGTTAAAGGCCAACTATTCTATCGCCGATGTCGATTATCATGATTACGGCACCGGCATAAGCGACTCTTTCAACGGATTCGGCGGGCGGCTTGCATTCGGGGAAAGGTATCGGTGGTGGCGCTGGCTTCACCTTCGCGGGGAAAGCGAGCTTAGCTATGTCGCGCTTTCGCATGACGGTTACAGAATCCCGATGTTCGGATTCGGGGCGAATATCTATGCGGATTTCGGCACCGAAGATTGGTTGATAAACGCGTATGTCGGCGCCGGATTCGGGATTCATTTCTTTGGCATTAATGGCGTGGGCTCGCCGGATCACAGCGGCGCCGGGATAAATTTCCCGCTGCAAATCGGCATATTATACGACGTATCTGAAAACTGGAAATTGGATGTCGGATTGCGGTATGCCAAAATTGGCGGGTGGTTTTCAGAAGATACGGACATCAAAGAGACAAGCATATTGGCCGGGTTTCGCTGGCACTTTTAACAACAAACTAAACAACAAAGGAACATATCCATGAAAAAATTTTTACTTATCGCATGTTTGGGGGCAAGCCTTACGGCTTGCGGCGGCACCATGAAAGCACTTCGCCCGGGAAGCACGCCGGATAAAGAAAACGCGGTTCTTGTGGCTCGCGTCGAATTGTCACCCGCGATAAATAAAAGCTGGGAAGAGGCAAGAGAAAAAGACAAAAAATTCATGACCTTTAACATGGCGATAACCAAAGGCGACGGCACCAATATCCAAGAAAAAGGCGATATAATCGATATGGAATTCGGCGATTTGGAAACCAATCAATTCTTTGCAATCGAAGTGAAGCCGGGTCAACAGCTTGCGATAAGCGGGCTTGCATTCTCGACAAGCCACAAGGCGTTCTGGCTTTCGAACACCGAGCATTTTTACGACACTCAGTTGTTGAATCCGACATACGCGATTGAAAATAAATTGACGGCTGGAAACGCGTACTATATCGGCACGATTAAAATCGCATTGGCTGAAAAGTCTTTCCGTGAAACCGGCGACGAAGAATACGACCGCGAAGAATTGCAATTCGTCATACCGAAAGACATCAAAATCGCCGACGAAACAACGGCCGCGAAAAAATGGTTCGAAGAAAATCATGCAAAGGTCGGCGGAAATCTTGGTCGCGCGGGTCTGACCATGAAAGATTCCGGACGCAAGAATAACTTTAACCACACCGCGGTAACAACAACATACAGGTAATAAAATGGCAACTATAACACGTGCGGATTTTGCAGAAAATATTCGGACAACGGCGGGGCTTTCCGCGGCCGAATCGTATAAGCTGGTCGATTTGTTCTTTTCGGAAATTTCCGAATCTCTGATTCGCGGCGAGGAAGTTAAAATCGCCGGACTTGGCACTTTTAAAATTCTTCATAAAAAAGAGCGCATGGGCCGCAATCCCAAAACGGGAGAGTCCGCCGTGATTTCCGCGCGCCGCACTGTATCGTTCCGCCCGAATACGGAATTCCGGAAGAAAGTCGCACAATCATAAAAGGAGAGAGCCATGAATAAATATTTAACCGCAGCATTTGGAATTCTTATACTTTTGATATTCGGCTTTGCCGCGGGCCGTTGGTTCGTGCCGGTTGAAAACACGCGCACAATCATGACAACCGGCGAATGCCTTTCATCCGTTGAACGCGATACGACCGCCATAACGCTTCGCGTCACCGAATTGAACAAAGACGCAGGCGTATCTTTAAGCGCGGCGCGGCGCGTTTACGCGACGTTGGCCGAATACTTGCGCGGCATCAAAGACGATACCATGAAAATTCAAACCGTGCGCTTTGACACGAATGAAAAAACCGAATGGAATCATGTCGAACAAAAATCGGTAACGCTTGGCTTTGAAACCAACATCGAAGTATCGGTGTCAAGCAAAGACCGCGCGACGATTGAAACAATTCTGTCGCATGTCGGCCAGACAATCGACGTTATTCCCGGAAATCTTCGCATGTTCACATCGCCTGAGAAAATGAAGCCGGCTTTGGAAGCATGCATCCAATCGGCGGTTGAAAATGCCCGCGACAAAGCGGAATCGATTGCCACGGCAGACGGCGTGCGCGTTGGAAAAATGATTTCGGCCAGTTACAGTCGTACAACGGGCGGAGATATGCAGCCACGTCCGATGATGTTCAGTCGGGCCGCGGGCGTTATGATGGATTCCGCAATGCCTGAATTATTCGCATCCGATTCCGATATATCGGTCGTTGTAAATATCTCATTCCAAGTTAGATAAAAATGGCGGATCTTGGCACAAAATTTTCCGAACGTTTTCGCATTGTCGGCGGGGTATTGGTATTGATATTCGACGCCGACGGGCGGGTTTTGATGATGCTTCGCAATAATAAATTCGACGCCGGAACTTACAGCGTTCCCGGCGGATGCATGGAGGCGGGCGAGGCCGTGACATCGGCCGGCGCGCGCGAAATCCTTGAAGAGACGGGATTAATCGTCGCGCCGGAAAATCTGCATATCGTATCCGTATTAAACCGCATCACGCCAAGTGGGTGGCAATCGGTGGAATTCGTTGTGGTCGCAAAATCTTGGGCCGGCACGCCGGAAATCAAAGAACCGAATAAGTGTTCCGAATTAAAATGGTTCGAAACATCCGCCCTTCCCCATAACATCAGCAAGTATGCCGAAACCGCCATAAAAAACTATAAATCCGGCATAATGTTTTCGGAAATTGATTATTAACCGATATTTGTGATATACTCTTTAGGAAATTATTCCGAAGAGTTTGAAATGGTGAAAAATCCCGGCTTGTCGAAAGACGCGAAATTATTATTGGCATTCCAATCGCTGTACCAGATTTCCAATTTATTTCTTGGCACGTTTTTTGTTTCATTCATAATGCAGAATTCCATGAACGAAATCTTGTCGGTTTCGATGTATAATTTGTTTTTGCATCTGGCGCTTGCGGCCGGATTTTTCGCGGTCGCGGATTGGGTAAAGCGCCGCGATAAGGTAGCCGTGTTCAGACTAAACCTTATCCCAAAGGCCGTTTGCCTTTTGGGCATTATATTTCTGAAAGAATCCGCGGTTGATTTTATCGTGCCATTGGGCATACTTTTCGGGTTGAATATCGCGCTTTATTGGTCGCCGATGCATTTGATGACCGGCGAGAAGGTGCCTTGCGGACAAATATCAAAATTTATCGGATACCGGGCGGTCGTGTCGCAATCGACCAAGGTTATCGCGCCTTTGGCGCTGGGGCTTTTTATCACATCCGGCTCTTATGAAGAAATGGCGATCGCGTTATTGGCGCTGTGTTTTATTGAATTCGCGCTGACACTATTCATGAAGCCGTCGATGCA
>WRIM01000059.1 GCA_009782725.1 Alphaproteobacteria bacterium
CGCCGACCGTGCCGCCGATTTCACATATTACAAAATCGGTGCCGACATCGCGTCCGATATACGATTTTATCTTGTCCGTTATGTGCGGAATCATTTGAACCGTGCCGCCGTGATAGTCTCCGCGACGTTCGGCATTCAAAACTTCCCAATAAATGCGGCCGCCGGATACCGAATCATCGCGCGATAATTGTATGCCCAAGAACCGTTCGTAATATCCCAGATCAAGGTCGGTTTCATGCCCGTCGTTTGTGACGTATACTTCGCCGTGCTGCAAAGGCGACATGGCGCCCGGGTCGATATTTAAATAAGGGTCGAATTTCCGCGCATGAACGCTGTACCCGCGCGATTGCAACAAAGCGCCCAATGACGCAGCGGTCACCCCTTTGCCAAGGCTTGACACCACGCCGCCGGTGACGAATATGTATTTTGTTTGCTTGTTTTGTTTTGTTTGTTTGGCCATTTTACGCCCCTGTATATTTTTAAACATATAGCACGATGATATTAAAAATCGGGACAAATGCACAAGCGATAAAATTCAAAAATTAAATATTTACAAATGGACGATATGGGCGTATAATCATAATATCACGTTTTACCCCCATTAAACAATTTCCCACTCGCACACAATATTCGCATGCTCTGAATCGGCGGATTTTATCATGTGCCGCGATATCATATCATCAAGGCGCGATTCGATGACAAGGTCGGTCGAGGCCGGCTTGATTTCCTTTTTAAAATTTATATCTATTTTGCGAAGTTTGTGCGTATCGCGGAATTCGAATCCCAAAGCCTCGGTCGCCCAAACGGCGTACACCGCGTTATTTATATGCTGATTCACGTCGACGTCGTCGAATCGCGGATGCACGGATGTAAAAGTGTCCGCTTCGAAATCCGGGAATTTTTCGAACGTCCGGTCAAGCGCGCGTTCTGGCAAAGCATCCCACCCCGCCATAATTTCATCAAGCCGCATCGGCTTTCGCGCATTCAAATCAATCATAACCCATTGGCTTGTCGCGCGCACCAATTCCGCGCCGGTTGCCGCATCACGAATACGAAAGTCGCGCACCGCGCGCAAAGAATCGCGCGCGCTTGGCCATGTGGACATTTCGATTTCTTGGTTTTCGCGCGGCATATTTATAATTTCGATAAGATAGTGCGTCACAACCCACGCAATAGAATTCTCGGCGCAGTACGTTCGTCCGCGGCCAAGTTTTTCGGCATGGGTGTCCGCGACCGCCTGAAGCTCGTTCATAAGCATAATGGGCCGCAACAATCCGTGCCGATCCATTTGATAAGTCTTTAAACTTTTTGTTTCAATATGCTTTTGCATTATTCTTCCTTTACAACGATATCGACCGCCGCCGATTGCGACGTGTTAACCTCGATCGTGTCTGCGCGCGCGGCGGGCAAAATTACTTCGTAAAGCGCGCTTGGCACTTCGAAATTCACAATTACTTTTTCAAGACGCGCGCCGCCGCCAAGTTTACGTTCGGAACGAAGCCCGCGCACAGACTTGATTATTTCCCGCGCAATATCCATGCCCGATATATCCGTATCCCATTCTTTGCGGGTCACGGGATATTCCGTCAAATGAAGCGTTTCGCCGCCTTCGGTTTCTTTATAAATCTTTTGCCATAATTCTTCGGTGATAAACGGCACGAACGGCGCATACAAACCGAGTATTTGGCGCAAAACCTCCCACAATGTCCATTGCGCGGAAAGGCGCGAAACGTCGGAATATTTATCATGCGCCCAGAATCTGTCTTTCACGTATTCCAAATATTCGTCGCAGAATATGCCCCAGAAAAATTCGTCGATATCTTCGCGCGCATTGAATGTGTCAAACTTATCCATATGTTTATGCGCGTGCATAATCGTTTTATTTAATTCTGACAAGACCCAACGGTCGGTTCTTTCGCGCATCTCGACCGGAATCTTTTTGCTTGTCGCCGGGTCGAAATCGGCCAAATTACCCAACACGTATTTCGACGCATTCCAAAGCTTGGTAAGCAATTTGCCGCCGCGCTTTATATCCTCTTCATTGAATTTTATATCCTGACCGATCGGCGCCGTCGACACCCAATAGCGAAGCGCATCCGCGCTGTATTTCTCTATAATCTCCGAAGGGTCGATTCCGTTGCCCAATGTTTTCGACATCTTGCGTCCCAATTTGTCGCGCACGATTCCATGAATATTTACCGTTTTAAAGGGTGCCTTGCCAGTGGCATATATCCCCATCATGGCCATTCGCGCCACCCAAAAGAATATGATGTCATACCCGGTGTTTAAATAATCCGTCGGATAATATTCGCGCATGTCATCCGTTTCATCGGGCCAGCCAAGAGTTGAAAACGGCCACAAAGCACTTGAAAACCAAGTATCCAACACGGCGGCATCGCGCGTCAATTCTTTGCCGGGCGCCTGCGCTTTTGCTTCTTCTTCTGATTCTGCAACGTATATATTTCCGTCCGCGTCATACCATGCAGGAATCTGATGCCCCCACCATAATTGCCGCGATATAGACCATTCATGAATATTGTTCAACCACGACATGAAAAGGTTGTAACGATGCGCAGGCAAGAATTTTATCTCGCCCTTTTCTGTAGCCTTTATAACCGGTTCGGCCAATTTCACCGCATCGACAAACCATTCGTCACGAACCATATATTCTATGATGCATTTGCCGCGTTCAGAATAAGGGGTCGATATAGTCTTGTCTTCAATTTTAACCAGCAATCCGGCGGCGTCTATGTCCGCGATTACTTCGGCCCGTGCTTTGAATCTGTCCATTCCGCGATATTTTTCCGGCACTTGATCGATGTCCAACATACGCGCGTCCGGGGTTAATATGCACACGGGGGTAAGATTATGACGCATCCCAACTTCCCAGTCGTCCATATCATGCGCGGGCGTGATTTTAACCGCGCCCGTACCCTTTGCCGGGTCGGCATGAGTGTCCGCGATAATCGGGATTTCAATTTTGGTCAAAGGTATAATCGCTGTCTTGCCGATCAAATGTTTTAATTTTTCATTTTCGGGGTGAACCGCAATCGCTTGATCTCCGAACAGCGTCTCGGGCCGCGTAGTTGCGATTTCAATATCGCCGCCGCCCTTTATAGGATATTTGAAATAATAGAATTTTCCGGGCTCTTCGCGTGTATCAACTTCCAAATCGGATACCGTCGTCATTTGTTTCGGGCACCAATTTACAAGACGCCGCGCGCGATAAATCAATCCGTCTTTGTGCATTTGCACGAATAATTTCGTAACCGCGCGGGAAAGCCCCGAATCCATTGTAAACCGCTCGCGCGACCACGCGGGTGTGATGCCGAACATATGAAGCTGTTCTATAATCTGGCCGCCGTATTCGTTCTTCCAAGTCCAAGCGTGTTTTAACAATTCTTCTTTGGTTAAATCGCGCGGGTTGATTCCCCGCTTGGACAAATCGCGTTCGACCAACAATTGCGTTGCGATTGATGCGTGGTCTGTACCCGGCTGCCACAACACATCGTGACCCGTCATGCGTTTATAGCGCGAGATGAAATCGGTCGGAATATTATCCAAAGCATGCCCTGCATGAAGGTTGCCCGTAACATTCGGCGGCGGCATCATGGTGCAGAATTTTTTCTTTGCCGAATTCACGTCGTTTTCCCAGAATGAATTGCTGTCCCAGAAATTCTGAATGCGTTTTTCTATATCGCGGGGTGCTATATTGCTTCCAAGTTCGATGTTCATTGTATATTCCTTATTGCTTCGAATTTTATATTATCGGCGAGGTTAAATCAAATAAAAATGCCGCCGTTTTTAAGGGCGACACAGCGGAATCCGCAAAATGCAGATTCCGCTATCTAACTACCACCAATGTTTGGTTTAATTTTTTCATGAGTTGATTATAGGGGAAAAAATCCAGAAAATCAAATTTATTTTATGATAACCGGTTCCCATTTGGACACGTCAAGCTTTTGAAGGTCGGACGGCAAATCGGCGGTCTGCATCACATGCCAAACTTGGGTTCTTCCGAACGGGCCGATTTTACCGCGCACGCGAAGAAGGTTTGCATCATCCTTATCCGCCCAAATTACGGACGAATACACGCTTCCGCTTTGGGGATCCATGATTTTGCCGCCGCTGTATTCATTGTCGCGCGCATCCCATTCCATGTTCCATATTATATCCAACCCGGCCATTTTGGGCGCGCCGGACACTTTGTCGGCAACGCGTTCGGGATTATTAAGTGTCTCTTTGACGGCCGTGCCGTCCGCATCAAACAAAGCAACAATGCGCCCGCAAAGCGCGTCGCCGCATTCGTACAAACGCACGATAGATTTAGCATTGTTTGTCTTATCATCTATGGTTTTGTAAAAGCCGGTCAAAGGCAAAGCAAAAGCACCAGACGTCGCCAGCGCAAACGCGGCCGTGAATATTATTTTTTTCATATGAATTCCTTTTTGATTTGAATTCTATATCGGACAGGATGAATGGTAGATTAAATTAAGTGACAGCGCAAGTATAAGGTTTGAAGTTTGAGGTAGGAGGTTTGAGATTTTAATTAAGGTATATGATTGTCCAATATATTGGACAATCGGTATCCTACCTCAAACCTTATTTTAAAAGAATACTGTCTTCGTCGACA
>WRIM01000060.1 GCA_009782725.1 Alphaproteobacteria bacterium
CCTACTATTTGTTAAACTCGATTTCCAAGTGTATCGTCGAATTAACCATTCCACGAGCAATATGGTTCGTTTCATATATATTTTACCACCCTATAGCGTCACAAAGAGAGTGGTAATGAAGTAATGCAGGAATATTCCCGTAGAGTAAACAGCCCAAGCTTGTTTTCAAACGAAACATGTAGCCATATTACAATTAGGAACATTATGGGTGTGTTCGACGGAAAAAAAGACTTTTGTTTTATATAGCCGGTTTCGTCACTGACAATAAGTCAGTGGTGGATGGCATTTTGATGTGACGGGTTCTTTATTTTTTGCTTCGTAAAGAACGCCTAAAATCTTATATTCTTCCATTTTTTGTAACAGTATCAGTGATGCATTTTGTTAACATAATTTCTAAGTGTTTTCCTTGAGGCTTTAGTCCTAGAGATGCATGTGAAAAGAAACTCGAACTCTTGAGAAGTAGCATGACATCCCACGGCAGAAAAACACGTTTGGTAATCCTACTCTTTTTGTCAGTTATCACTGGTTTGAAAAAAAATACACTGTTCAAAACATGCAGTGTTACGAAATAATAATGTCATGATTTCTGACACTGTTGGGCATATACATACGTATATAGAATTTGATCAATGCACTTGTATTAGTAGCCACACAACAGCTCAATGGAGGTATTCCCATCTCCTGAGTTGTGACGCCATGTAAACTGGTATATAGATACTAGTTTGTAGGAGGACCTTGCTGCGTCCATCTTCAGGGTAGTTCAAGAATAGTGCAATAATATATTTTTTTTTCCAAAAAAAAGGGGGGGGAGAGGGAAACCCCGCAAAAAAAATAAAAGGGCCGTTTTTCCCCGCGCCCCTACGATATTTGCGTATAAAGTGCAATAATTTCTTGATTTTTGGGCAAAGGCGCGCTAGCATTGCCATTGAAAGACAAAGGGGTGCGTCATGGCTACCATTACCAGGGCCGATTTGGCGGCAAATATCCAGAAAACAGCCGGACTGACCGGCGCCGAATCATACAAGATGGTCGACTTGTTCTTTGACGAAATATCCGAAGCCCTGATTCGCGGCGAAGAGGTTAAAATCGCCAATATGGGGACTTTCAAAATATTGGACAAGAAAGAACGAATGGGACGAAACCCAAAAACCGGAGAGCCGGCCGTAATCTCCGCCCGGCGCGTCGTGTCTTTCCGCCCGTCGACCGAATTCCGCAAAAAAGTCGCAAACGGATAATAAAACTTGATTTACGGAAAGTTTTGCCGTAACATCCGCGAACAGAAATAAAAAGGTACCAAATTATGGCAAATAAAAAGAAAGCAGCAAAAATCGTGGTGAAAATGCACAACCCGGAAACCGGATTCTATTACACCAAGACCAAAAATACAAAGTCCGAAAACACCCAGGGCAAAATGAAAATGCGCAAATACGACCCGAAATTGCGTAAACACGTTACGTTTACGGAAACAAAAATGCCGTCGTAAATTCCAAAATAAAAATCCGCCGGCGGCGGATTTTTATTTTCCAACATGGGGTGCAAAATGAATATTCATAAATTCGTAACCGAATCCGTAAAAGAAACTTTGGCCAAAGTTCCGGGGATTGCAGGCGCGGATATGTCCGCCATCACGGTCGAAGTGCCGCGCGTCCGCGATTTCGGCGATTTCGCAACAAACGCCGCAATGATTCTTTCCAAACAATTGGGGCAAAGCCCGCGCGAAATCGCGGACGCCCTTTCCCCGCATCTGAAAGACATCCCGGCGATAAAGGACATATCCGTCGCGGGCCCCGGATTTATAAATATCAATATATCGGACGATTCTTGGGACCGCGCGCTTTGCCATATATTGGCGAATCCGGAAACCTATGGAAATTCCGACCAGGGCAAAAATGAAAAAATCAATGTGGAATTCCTGTCCGCCAACCCCACGGGCCCCGTGCATATAGGGCACGCACGCGGCGCGATATTGGGCGACGTGCTGGCCCGGCTGCTGGCCAAGAACGGATTTGCCGTAACCAAGGAATACTATATCAACGATTACGGCCACCAAGTGAATGTCTTGGGCAATTCCGTCTTCTGGCGTTACCAGGAATTATTCGGAATGCACGACGGTCAAAACATTCCCGAAGGCAGCTATCCGGGCGAATATCTTGTCCAAGTGGCGCAAAACATAAAGGACAAGGACGGGGATATTTGGCTGGGCAAGACTAAAGAAGAATATCTGCCGCACTTCAGGGAATTCACAGTCGCGGCAATGATGGAGATTATCAAGAAAAGCCTGCGGCAAATCGGCATCGAATTCGATGTGTTCACATCCGAAAAAAACCTTGTGGAAAACAACAAGGTTACGGGCACAATCGATTTGATGCGGAAAAAAGGACTGGTTTACAACGGCTGTCTTCCCAGGCCGCTGGGCGACACGGACGACGACTGGGTACCCGAAGAACAGCTGCTTTTCAAAGCCAAAGAATTCGGCGACGACGCGGACCGGGTCGTCGCGCGCGCAAACGGCGCGATCACATATTTCGCATCGGACATAGCGTACCATTTCGACAAGTTCGAACGCAGATTCAAAAAACAGGTCGATATCTGGGGCGCGGACCACGGCGGCTATGTCAAACGGATAAAGGCCGCGGTTGGCGCGGTCACCGACAATAAAGCCGAACTGGATATTCTGTTGTGCCAGATTGTAAGCCTTGAAAAAGACGGAAAGCCTTTTCGAATGTCAAAGCGCGCCGGAAATTTCGTGATGATAGAAGACGTGCTGGAAGAAATCGACGCGGACGTGCTGCGCCTGTTCATGGTGACTAAAAGCCCGGACACCCAGATGTCGTTCGATTTGGAAAAAGCAAAAGAGCAATCCAAGGACAATCCCGTGTATTATATCCAATACGCCCATGCGCGCGCGAATTCGGTTCTTAAGAAATACAATGAAATATTCGGCGGACCTTTCCAGCCGGCGGAAAAGATTGACGGATACTTTGCCGACGCGGCCGATGCGGAAAAAGCCGTCGTGCGGATGCTGGGCGATTACCCGTCGGTCATAGAAACCGCGGGAAGAAACAAGACGCCGCACACGCTGACCAAATATTTGGAAGAACTGGCGGGCTTGTTCCATTCATTGTGGTCCGCAAACGGCGTCAAACTTTTGTGCGAAGACGACAAAGCCCTGACGGACAGGCGCATGCTGTTGGTAACGGCATTAAAAAATGTCATCGCCAACGGATTGAACGCAATCGGCGTCAAACCGAAAGAATCAATGTAGACGGCGCCGTCAATCTTTCTGCTTTATCAGGAATTTTGCAAAGTCTTCAAATCTGGATTCAGTCGCTATCAGTATTTTTGAAATGCTGCACGTGCTGGGCCATCTGGGTTGGCCGTATTTCGACCAGCGCTTGCTGCGGTTGAAAGTTGTCGGATCCAAATGCGAAGCCCGGGCCAGCCCGGAACAAGTCATTTTGCGTTCCGCCGCAAAAGATTCTATGGCTTCCCATATTTCTTTGTGTGTCATTTTGTTTTCTCTCTCTATTTTTTCCTATTTTATTCCGGGATTTGCCGACACGCCATAGGATTCCGTTCCGATTGTATACTAATCATAAAGTTAATCCAAGAGGTTCAATTTTTAATTGAATAACAAACCGATTAAACATCTGTTTGCGGGAGATTTGGCCCGGACAGCCGATTCGGTTATTATGGCGTATTTTGTAAAAAACACTTGAAAATACTGGATAAGGATATATAATACGCGGCATTGGATGCGTAGCTCAGTTGGTAGAGCAACTGACTCTTAATCAGTGGGTCCAGGGTTCGAATCCCTGCGCGTCCACCAAAAATCAAATGGCCCTTGCGGCCATTTTATTTTTGGATTGGGGTGCCGGATGAGAACCCAAGGTTCGACAACGAGTCAGCGAGAACAAGCGACAGCGAAGTTCGAGCGCAGCGAACGAAGTGAGCGGGAACGAATGCCGCGCAGCCGCGGCGTAGCGCAAGCGAAGACGGGCGAGCATATCCCTGCGCGTCCACCACCCTTCGCCAAGGCTTCGGGTGGCAGGCCAAAAATTAAACGACCCTTGCGGTCGTTTTATTTTTTTGGCTTTAACGCCTTGTAAGTCAAGGGAATGCCAAACCCGCTGAGCGCAAACGCCGTAAGGACGGCAACATAAGGATTCCATACGTCCGCAACCCAACCAATAAATACAGAGCCGACGGCAAAAAGCAAACTGCCAAACAATGATACGACCGAACCCATTGTCGCGCGTTGGTGATCGGAAAACTCTTGCTGCATGACCGCCGTTTGTGCGGGCATACGGACGCCAAAAAGAATTCCCGACAGCGTATTGATGAACGGCGTCGCGATATTGTTCATTGCGAATGCAATAATATTGACAACCCAGCCTATGAAAATTGAATGAAAGACAGTTTTAAAAATTCCTATCTTTTGTGTTATTTTGTGTGAAAACAAATATCCGAATGCCGCAAGAATATTGCCGCTGGCGCGAAACCAACCCAATGTCCAGGCCGGAACAAACTGTGTATAAAAAGCGGCGCTGAACTGATATTGGCTTTCTTCAAATCCCCAT
>WRIM01000061.1 GCA_009782725.1 Alphaproteobacteria bacterium
TATGTTGTAAAATGCCGCTGTTCAGCACGACCCGGTAGCTCAGCTGGATAGAGCAACTGCCTTCTAAGCAGTAGGTCGCAGGTTCGAATCCTGCTCGGGTCGCCACTTTTTAAGATAGTTATATACTATGGGGAAAATAAAACGGCAAAATGCCGTTTTATTTGTTTATAACTGGTAGCGGCGGAGGGATTTGAACCCCCGACCAAAGGATTATGATTCCTGTGCTCTACCACTGAGCTACGCCGCCAATGGGCTGGATTATATAGTACCGAATTTATAAAATCAAGCCTTAATCGAAAATAATTAGATTGACTTTGCGGGCGCGCGATTGCTAGATTTATCGTATGGAAGCCAATAAAACCGTCCTTATCGCCGTACCTACATTCGAAAACATTGCGCCGGATACTTTTAAATCCGTATATGGGTTGCAGCGTCCTTTGAATACCCAAATCTCGTTTGATTTTATGCGCGGATATGATTGCGCCCGCGCCCGATGCGAAATCGCGCGAGCGGCCCTTGCCGGCGGTTATGATTACGTCTTTATGGTGGATTCCGATATCATTCTTCCCCCAAATGCTTTGGTCGAATTGATTGCGGCAGACAAAGATATCATCATGGGGTGGTACCCAAGCAAGCGCGCGCCAGAGCAATCAGAGCTTTTCCATATCAATGAAAGCGGGAATTTCCAACTGGACAACGTTGTTTCAATCGCATCGATGCCGCCGAACCAAGTAATCGAAATCATGGGCGGAGGCGCGGGATGCATGTTGATAAAAACCGACATATTACGCCAATTCGGCGATAATCGGTGGTTTAGATTCGTCGAATATCCCGGCGGCGGCGTGTTAAGCGAAGACCTTTATTTTTGCACCACCGCGCGGGCGGCCGGATTTAAAATCTTTGCGCATACCGGCATTCGTTGCGGGCACATCAGCAAAGTTGTTTTATAATTTCATTTTTCTTAAAATTGCCAATTCTTTGCGAAGCTTTTCGTTCTCGCTTGTTATTTCGACCATTCTTGCAACAAGATTATTCCATATTTGCTCTTTTTCATCTTCTTCTTTTAAAAGCTGTTGCAATACTTCTTTTTTAATATTTCTTTGACACATTGCGCCCCCCGTTTTTCAATATAAAAAACCACCTTTGAAAAAGGTGGCAGGAGGTTAGTAACTACCGAAAATCAAATAGTGCGGCTTATTCAATATATTCGCCGCCCTCCTGCCTGGACAGAAGTTTTAATTTTCGTAGGGTTACTACACCCCGATATCGGAATACCCGATATCAGGATGATTATATATGGGAACAGAGTCAAAATCAATCTAAACTTGCATTCTGTGTAATTTTTACTATAATAATATTGCGGCTTTGGCCGTGATGATGCTGAATGCTTTATGCAATAGGCTTTTTGGACTGGGGGGCGGTACCCCACAGCTCCACCATATTCACTATGGGGCTGACATAGTTTCGACAAGGGCTGAAAAGTAAAGAGTGTATCCGGGGTTGTTCCCGCAAAAGACTAAACTCAAATGAATGCGAACGATAACGTTCCATTTAATCTGAAAATGGCCGCTTAATAGCGATGCGCGAGAGGCCTATTGGACGACGCGCAATTGTCATCAGATTGGGGCCCGCCGGCGCCTTGCACCAGAAGCCGGCACTTTTAATCAAATAAAAGGACATAACATGTTAAGCAAATTAAAGAAAATATTTTTCATGGGAATGTTCGGAGTGTTGTACGTTTCTTTCACCGCCCAATTAATCTATGCGCTGATTATACTTATCCGCGGCGAATTGGACACCGGATTTATCGTTTTGGGATTGTTATCTGTGCAGTGGCTTGTACTTATCGCCGCGCGCTATCTTTCCAAGAAATCCGCGACCGGCGGACGCGAAGGCGGATACGGCAACAACTATCGCCGCTAATATGCAAATAAATTGAAAACCCGGCGATTGCCGGGTTATTTTTTTAATTGCTGTGAATGTATGCGTTATACCCTCTTCTTCCTATTCTTGTATTTCGATTGGCGGTTATTTCTTTTAATTCTTTGATGAAATTTTTAATCGCTTTTTCATCGTTAGCATCCTTGCCGCTTTTTACGACGGCATAAATTGCGTCATTCTGGTTTTTCTTGCGAGGCACATTTAAACCCAACCGACGAAAAGCCGTGCTTATTTGATCGATATATATCCGATAGCTTCGATTATGAATCTCTATCGCATCTTCATGCAATTCAAGCGGATTGTAATCAGGGCGATATTCTTCCAATTTATACGACGCAAGACCGATGTCTTTCAGCATTTCCATAACGACCGGAAGATTTGGAGAATAAACGATCAAAGTCAAAGGATTGGTATACGAAACAACGATTGAATCGGCGCTGAGCTTTGCCAGCAGTTCGTTTCTGTCTGGTAATTTAGGGTCGGGGTCGTCTTTGGTTTTCTTGGTTTTTCTTTCACAGAATGTATTCATTTTGGTTTTTTCTTTGGCTGTTCGCTCTCCATAATTCAAATATATTAAAATAATTTTTGAGAATTGCAACCGAATTGTATCTTGTGCTTGAAAATTTAGAAATTTCTATTATATTGTGTTGGAAATTTTAAGGATTCTTATGAACCATTATCTTTTACCGCTTCGCAATTTGGTTTTTCAGCCGGGCGTAACCGTGCCCATATTTATGGATAATCCAACGTCTATTCAAGCACTTGAGGCCGCAAAACCGTCCGGAAAAATCGTGCTTTGCGCGCAGAAAACCATTCCCTATCCGGCAAAGTCCGAAGATCTTTACGATATTGGCACAGTTGCCGAAATCGTTCAAATGCTTCGCATGCCGGACGAAACCATGCATATAGTCTTGCAGACTTTGAATGCCGTGAATCTTGAAAATACGACTGTTCACAACGGGCTTTTTACCGCGGACACAACGATTATCCCCCAAATTGATGACAGCGACACCGACTATACGAAATTGCTGCGCGACAAAGTCGCGGACAAATTGGCGTTCGTTATTAAAAAGCGCGGAAATTTGGTCAAATTGGGTGCGATTGTTCAGACCTATCCCTTGGCTTCATTTATCGATGCCGTTATTCAAATGACGGATATCGATGCGGAAATTGCGATGAAAATCTTGGGCTTGAAGACTTATGCGGAAAAGCTTTTGGCGTTGTTGGAACAAGTCGGATTAATGGCAGAGATGACCAAAATCGAGGATTCCGTTAACAAACGCGTGGCCCAACAAATGGATCGCGGCCGGCGCGAGGCGTACCTTACCGAGAAAATGCGCGCGCTTCAAAAAGAAATGGGCAACGACGCGGATGATTTGGATTCGGAAGCATTGCGCAAAAAAATCGTCGCAACCAAATTGCCCAAAGACGCCGAGGCCAAGGCTTTGACAGAATGGAAGCGAATGAACAATCAATCGCCCATGTCGACCGAAGGCGCGATTTTGAAAACTTATTTGGATGAATTGTTGGCAATGCCTTGGAATAAATCCGACAAATCGCCGATTGATTTGGCCGCCGCGCGCGCCGAATTAGACCGCGAGCATTCCGGCATGGAAGGCGTCAAAGAACGAATCTTGGAACACCTTGCCGTTATGAAAAAGACGGGTCAAACGAAAGGCACCATACTTTGTTTGGTCGGCGCGCCGGGTGTTGGAAAAACGTCTTTGGGTGCTTCTGTGGCGCGCGCTTTGGGTCGGAAATATCAACGGATTTCTCTTGGCGGAGTATCGGACGAGGCACATTTTCGCGGGCATCGCAAGACGTACATCGGGTCTCAGCCAGGACGCATAATGGATGCATTAAAACGCGCCGGCGCGAATAACCCCGTCATGATTTTGGATGAAATCGACAAATTGGGACGCGATTATCGCGGCGACCCGGAAGCTGCATTGCTTGAAGTGTTAGACCCCGAACAGAACAAGTCATTCCGCGATCATTATTTGGAAGTCGATTTCGATTTATCAAACGTGTTATTTATTGCGACCGCGAATACTATCAACATATCGCCCGCTTTGCGCGACCGTATGGAAATCATCGAAATTCCGGGATATACGGAAGATGAGAAAGTAGAAATCGCGCGCGCTCACCTACTCCGCCGCGCGGCCGAAGACACCGGTTGGGCGCCCGACAATATCAAAATGGACGACGATGCAATACGTCATATAATCCGTAAATATACGGCCGAAGTCGGCGTGCGCCAGCTTCGCCGCGAAATCACGGCCGTGTTGCGCCGGACTTTGCTTGATTTAGACGGCGCGGATCAGTCCACAGAGTTTACTCCCGCTCAAATCGACGCGGCATTGGCAAAACGCAAAACATTAAACGGCGGCAAACGCATCGGCTTTAATGCCGCAAGAGTTTAAGGAATTAATTATGGCACAAGAACTAAATCGCGCTCTTTATGCATCACCTTTTTTCTATAAAAGTTTGACTTTGTTTCTCGAGTCTTTTTTTCAACTAAGCGACCCA
>WRIM01000062.1 GCA_009782725.1 Alphaproteobacteria bacterium
GCGTAAATCGGAAGCAAATATTCCGCAACGCGCTTGCCACCGAGGCTCAGCACGCGGCCGTCGTCGGCCACCAATGAAATCGACGGCTTTAACGGTCTTTTGGTAACGGTTTTCCAATTGGTGACTTTGCGGGATATAATGCCGGTCAGCGAATCCATTTCTTCGGAATACGATACGTTTTCAACCAAGTCGTCGAATTTCACAATACCGTCTTTTTCCGCGATAATAAGGTTCGAATACGGATCGGATTCCACCAACTTGTCGCCTTTGGCTACAACCGCGCCGTCTTTGACGATAAGCATGGATGCGTACGGCAATTTTTGGCTGAACAATTCGGCGCCTTTTTTATCCGAGATTATAATTTTCGAATTGCGCGAAATCACGACGTTGCGTCCCGCGGAATTCGCAATCGAATTCACGCCGTCGAATTTTACCGTGCCGTCGACCGGCGCTTCGATAAAGTGGTTCGACGCGCCGCCGGTCGCAATACCGCCGACGTGGAAAGTACGAAGCGTAAGCTGAGTCCCCGGCTCTCCAATCGATTGGCCCGCGATAACGCCGACCGCTTCGCCCACGTGGACAAGCGACGAGCGCGACAAATCCATGCCATAGCATTTCGCGCAAAGGCCGTCGGATTGGCATGTCAAAACGCTTCGAATATCCGCGGCGGGCAATCCCGATTTATCAATTTCTTTGGATGCGGCTTTGGTAACCAATTCGCCGGCGGCAACAATTACTTCGCCGGTTGTCGGGTTTACGATATCTTTGGCCGCCGTGCGTCCCAACACAACGTTGCCCAAAGACACCGCCAACGTCGCGCCGTTATAAACCGGCGTCGCCGTGATATATTCATGCGTGCCGCAATCGTGTTCGGTGATGACCGTATTATGCGCCAACGACACAAGACGACGCGTTAAATAACCCGCTTCGGCCGTTTTCAACGCCGTGTCAGACAAACCCTTGCGCGCGCCGTGGGTCGACGTAAAGTATTCCGACATCGAAAGGCCTTCTTTAAAGTTCGATATAATCGGAACTTCGATAAGTTCGCCCGACGGCTTTTGCATAACGCCGCGCATACCTGCAAGCTGTTGAATCTGAGACTTTGATCCACGCGCGCCACTGTCCGCCATCATGATAATGGAATTCCAATTGTCGCCGGTCGTTTTACGAAGACCAGAGAACGCAAGGTCTCCAAGTTTGTTCGTAACACGCTGCCACATATCAATCAACTTGTTATAACGTTCGCCGCCCGATATAAGACCGTTTTGATATTGGTTTTCGATTTCTTCGGCCGCGCTTTCCGCGTCCGCAATCATCTTTTGTTTTTCTTCCGGAATTACAATGTCGTCGAATCCGATTGAAATGCCCGAACGCGCTGCTTGCTCGAATCCAGTATTCTTCAATTGGTCGGCCAGAACAATCATATCTTTGTCCCCGCACATTTCGTAACAAGTGGTCAACAATTGTTCAATCTGTTTCTTTGCCATTACTTGATTGACAAGCGCGAACGGCATGCCCGGCTTTTTGGGCAGCAGTTCGCCAAGTATCATGCGGCCCGCGGTTGTTTTGACTTTTTCAACGCCCTCACTCGCATTGTAACGCGTTACAATCGGCGTATGCAATGTGATTGCTTTGTTCTGCAATGCCAATTTGATTTCATCCATATTTGCAAAGCGGGACGATTCATCTGTATGCTCGCCGTCAATCATGGACATATAGTACACGCCCAACACCATGTCTTGCGACGGCACAATCATCGGGTCTCCGGATGCAGGCGACAACACGTTGTTGGTCGCCAACATCAATGTGCGCGCTTCTAATTGCGCCTCTAATGAAATCGGAACGTGAACCGACATTTGGTCTCCGTCAAAGTCCGCATTGAATCCTTTGCACACCAACGGGTGAAGACGAATTGCCTTGCCTTCGATTAATACCGGTTCAAATGCAAGAACGGACAAACGGTGAAGCGTCGGCGCGCGGTTTAACAAAACCGGATGCTGATGCACTACCGAACCCAAGATATCCCAAACGACTTCTTCGCCGTTTTCGACCATTTTGCGCGCGGTTTTCAAAGTATTCGCATAATCGCCCGCAAGAAGTCGCGCGAACACGAACGGTTTGAATAATTCCAACGCCATGGTTTTCGGCAATCCAACTTGGTGCAATTTTAACGACGGGCCGGACACAATCACGGAACGTCCGGAATAATCCACACGCTTACCCAACATGTTCATACGAAAGCGGCCGGATTTTCCAATCAAAGAATCGCTAAGCGATTTCAGCGGGCGACGATTTTGCGAGACCAACGGGCGCGCTTTGTGTCCGTTGTCGAACAATGCGTCGACGGCTTCTTGCAGCATGCGTTTTTCATTCCGGATAATAATTTCCGGCGCGTGAAGGTCTACCAATTTTTTCAAACGGTTGTTGCGGATAATAACGCGGCGATATAAATCGTTCAAATCCGACGCGGCAACATGCCCCGCATCCAACGTGACAAGCGGGCGCATATCCGGCGGAATGACGGGAAGAACATCCGGCAGCATCCACGCGGGTTCAGAGCCCGAATCCATAAACGATTCGACAAGTTTAAGATGTTTGATAATTCCTTTGCGCTTTGCTTCGGATTTTGTTTCGGAAAGCTCGGCACGCAGACGCGTACGTTCGTCGCCCATGTCCATATTTGCGATAACATCGCGCACGCCTTCGGCGCCAATGCCAACGCGGAAAGCATCCGCGCCGAATTCTTCCAACGCGTTTTGATATTCGTCTTCGGAAATCACGTCATACAATTTCAAATTGGTAAGGCCCGGTTCCGTCACGATATACGCGTCGTAATAAATAACCTGTTCCAATTTTTTCTGGGGCAAATTATTAAGAAGCGTCGCAATTTTTCCTTCGCGTAAAAACCAAGTATGAGACACCGCCGTCGCCAATTTAATATGCCCCATGCGTTCGCGGCGAACGGATGAAGAACCAACCTCGACACCACAGCGTTCGCAAACCACGCCGCGGAATTTGATGCGTTTATATTTTCCGCACGCGCATTCGTAATCTTTGACGGGGCCGAATATCTGTTGGCAAAAAAGTCCGTCCGATTCCGGCTTTAACGAATGATAGTTGATTGTTTCGGGTTTTTTAACTTCACCCTGAGACCAAGACAAAATTTCTTCGGGCGATGCGATTTTTATTTGCAAAGCGTCGAACTGTTCTTTGGTTTCAATCTGGCCAAAAATCTTCTGTAACATATTCATTTGCTCACTCCATTCGAAAAGAAATAACAATTAACAATTAACAAATAACAATTTATATGCTTTCATAAATTTATTATTATTTGTTAATTCCTTTTTTGTTAATTGTTATTTGTTAATTGTTAATTCAAAATCTAATTCGCAGAGCGAATTATATTTTCTTTGGTATCATCGCCAACCCAAGTCCGCGCAACTCGCGCATGAACACGTTAAACGCTTCGGGGGTGCCGGTTTGGATATCCGTCGAACCCGAAATAACGGTTTCATACATTTTGTTGCGGCCCGTAATATCGTCGGATTTTACGGTCAGCATTTCTTTCAGCAAATGCGCCGCGCCATGCGCTTCCAATGCCCAAACTTCCATTTCTCCAAGACGCTGACCACCCATGTGGGCTTTGCCCGACAACGGCTGTTGCGTTACCAGAGAGTACGAGCCAACAGAACGCGCATGGATTTTTTCATCGACCAAGTGATGAAGTTTCAACATGTGCATAACGCCGACGGTCACAGGACGCGCGAATTTTTCACCCGTCATGCCGTCGTAAAGCGTAATCTGACCCGATTCGGGAAGATGCGCAAGTTTCAGCATCTTTTTGATATCGTCCGGCATCGCGCCGTCGAATGTCGGCGTCGCCATTGGAACGCCGCCGCGAAGCAAATTCGCCGCCGCGCGCACATCCGTGTCGGTCATTTTTTCCAATTGAGTCGCAATATCTTTGCCATAGATTTTACCCATGATACCGCGAAGGTCGTCCGTCACCGCGCGTTTGGCCTTTATCTCGTCGCATACTTCGCCGATTTGATGCCCAAGCGCCAATGCCGCGGCGCCAAGGTGAGTTTCCAAAATCTGACCGATGTTCATACGACTTGGCACGCCAAGCGGATTTAAAACGATGTCGACCGGGGTTCCGTCTTCGGCGTACGGCATGTCTTCGATCGGAACAACTTTGGATACTATACCCTTGTTTCCGTGACGGCCGGCCATTTTATCGCCGGGTTGCAGTTTCATTTTATGCGCGATATAAACTTTGACTTCTTTTAATACGCCGGCGTTCAGCGAATTGCTTTCGCGGACTTTTTCGATTTCGCGGTCGGCTTTGTCATTCAAGTCTTTCAACACGATAATATGTTGTTCGCGCAGTTCATCGATTTTATCTTGGATCGCTGCATCTTTGACGGACATTTTTTTGACATCCGTGCTGCGTATAGCTTCGG
>WRIM01000063.1 GCA_009782725.1 Alphaproteobacteria bacterium
GATTATGTCCGATAAAGCTTTGCCGTCTAGAATCATTTTTTTCCTCGTTCAATTATATCACAGATTAAACCCGCGCGCGGATTTTTTCATAATATCTGACAATAGTATTCGGAGACAATTCAATCTTGTCTTTCAGTTTGAATTGCTTTGAATATTTATCGAATCCAAGTCCAAGACCCGCGCCGAATTTAATATTTTGTTCGGTCGTGATAATCGCGTTATCCACCAATCCGTTCGCCAAAAACCATGCGTACGTTTGCGCCCCGCCAAGCAATGCCAAATCGAATTCTTCCGACATATTGACCCAATCGATCGGGGTTTTCCGCGTGAATACGTGCATCGGTTTATAGTTCAAAATCGCGCCGAATTCGTTCGCCGTTTTTGTGCCGCATATAAATCCGTCGCAACTATGCCGCAAAATCGCGCGCAAGTGTTCTTTGTCTTCGGCGCTTGAAAAATTGCCGTTGCCATGATTGTCCGCTATGAATCCGTCTTTGGTCGTCGCCGCGATAAGTGTTATCATTTTTTACTCTCCATAACGCTAAGCAGGGGTTGATATATGTCCACTTCCGGCGGGATTTTAAAATCATCCATATTGGCGTCGTCGGCAAATTCCAAATCTTTATAACCGCGAAGTATTATTATCGGGGTTTGTTCCGCCGCCTCTCCCATAAGCATTACGGCCAGAGATGTCAAAGGATCGA
Organism: Alphaproteobacteria bacterium; assembly: GCA_009782725.1. Lineage (GTDB taxonomy): Bacteria > Pseudomonadota > Alphaproteobacteria > Rs-D84 > Rs-D84 > WRCC01. The sequence continues at coordinate 705 of WRIM01000063.1, forward strand.
TAATATTGGCCCAGCGCACCACTTGAAGCTTGCGCCCGAAAATATCCGGCGACCCAAGTATATATTTCAAAGGCTTGACCCCGGACAACCCAATAGTAATCCCCGCCACGCCGAACCGAAGCGGCGTCGTATAGCTATCCGTCGATACAACCCCAAGATTGGTCAGATTATTTTTTTTCATAAGATGCGCGCGAATGTCATGGCAAAGCTTATCGACATTTTTCGGCCACATAATGTAATGCCCGTCCGCATTGCTTTCATCTATGCCCGCCGCCGAGATAAGAATGTTATCGGTAATGGTAAGGTTTATGTTGTGCCCCCACGGATGATCGTATGAAAGCCAATGCGTCGCTTCTTGTTCTATCAGTTTTTGTTTATCGACCGAATCCACCGGAACGCATCGGCCTTGATGAATGCCAAGTATTTTGCTTGTGATAAATACAATATCGCCGTCGGATAATTCCAACGCGTCAAGGATATCCCAAATTTCATCTTTGGGCGGTTGAACTATACGGGTTTTTATTGGGATAAAATTAAGCTGAACGGGTTTTTGGGTCATATTCTTTTCTCTTTTTTAATACCGACGACGCACGCACCGCATCGGTTTTTTTATACGTTTAAAAGAGAAAAAAATTATATCATGTTTCACCCGATTATTTCGCTGCATTATACGGAAAATAGGCGAAATGTCAAATTATTTATGACCGGGGCCAAGGATTGCTGTCCTCTGGGTTCTATTCCAACGATATGCTAAAGTTTTGCTATGGCCAAAAAAATACTATCCGAAGAAAGATTGAAATACACGGGCGCAATGGTGCTTGGCATGCATGACGCTTTGGTGGAATTGACCGGGATTATCGCGGGGCTGACATTCGCGCTTGCCAATAATAGCATGATAATTTTAACCGGCGTGATTGCCGCCGTGGCGTCAAGCCTGTCCATGGCCGCCGCAAACTATCTTGCCCAAAAAGCAGACGGAAACCCATGCGCGATTACGGCCGGGATTTACACCGGCATGGCGTATTTGGTCACCGCCGCGCTTTTGCTTGTCCCGTTTATGATATTTTCGAACAGGTTTTATGCCCTTGGCACCACGTTTGCGGTCGCGGTATTGATTATTTTTCTTTTCAACTATTGCATATCATGCGCCAAGAATCAGAAGTTCATACGGCCATTTTTGGAAATGATAATAATTTGCTTCTCGGTATCGATAATCGCGTTTATTATCGGCCAAGCGGCGAAATATTTTCTTGGAATCGGATAGCAAATAATTTGAAATTATTAACTAGTTTGTTTGTTGTTTGCAATCAGGCATAATAGAATGTCAAATAGGAGAGTAATTAATGGCCGGCAAACCAGTTTCGCAATCGTCAAAAAATTTGGGACTGCGAATGAAGCAAATCTTGAAAGACCTAAAAGTCAGTCAGGAAGCCGCGGCTTTCCGACTGGGGCTGCCCTATCAATCATCGTTGAATCATTATTTATTGGGGCGAAGCGAGATACCGATAAATGTGATTGAAAAATTTCTGCAAGAATTCAAGGTTCCGGTAAATGCCGTGATGTGCGGCGAAGATTATAGTGTTTCGAGATTCGTTTATGACGAGGAAACGCTGAATATAATGCGCGCAATGGACGAATTTCTTCATGAGAATTTTTTATATATGAAGGTAGAGGACAAGGTTCCCCTTACAGAGCTTTTTTACAAAGAAAAAATCAATGAACGCGATGCTGTTTTTACCGCGATGACCACAATGAAATCCGTAAACCCCGAAATATTCGCAGAAATGAGAAACAAAGCTATAAATTCAGAGGAAACAAGTACGCAACTCTAACCACGGGCGAATTATAAAAATTATTCAATCATCTATTATTTGACTGGCAACCCAAACACGCTTGGAAGAACAAAAGCCGGAAAATCCGGCTTTTGTTCTCTTTACGATAGAATAAATAAAATTATTCAATCGTTTAATAATTGCGATATTATTTGCAATAAATCCCTATAAAACCGGAAACCAAATCGGATGCCATGGGAACGCGCTGTGCGGTCGCGCCTTTGCCCACGGGAAGGCGAATTTTTCCGTTTACAGTCACAGATCCGGTCGACGGCCCCCTTTTGATGACAATCCGAACAATATAATTCGACCCAAGCATCGATTCCAAATAATTTGGATAGTTATATATACGCGCGCATCTTGTCTTTATATTTTTTATAGTTTTGCACTTTTTAAAGCACCCGTTGCACGGCGCGACCACTGGCGCCTTGCCAATGCTTTGCGTGCCGACCGTTATATTCAAATCGAATACCAAATTCTTAATCATATACTTTTTTACCTTTGTCTTGCGACATTCTCTCTAACAAACTTGGGAAAGTATATAATAAAATTTGACAAATGCAAGTTTTAAGTACAAAAAGGATAGAAATTAGAATCGCATGCCGACGCCGCCAAATGTGCCGAATCCGCCCGTGCCGAAACCAACGCCGCCGAATGGGCCCGCGCGCATCGTCGCGGCATTCTGACGCGGTGTCGCCGCGGCGCCTTTGATAAATGCGGCGCGTTCGGCCCGCGGGGTATTTTGCCAATTGCCTTGCCAGCCGAATTCTTGGCCGGCGAAATTAAAGACGGCATCGTTGCATTCTGGGGTCAGACGCTCGAAATTATTAAACATGCATCCGGTAACATCGCCGGCGCCCGAACAAAAACGTTCTATGTCGGCGGCGCATGCGCCCGCGAACGAAGGCTCCGCATTCCGGGACCCGCCGCCACAGGACGCAAGGATTAAGGAAAAAGGAATAAGGAATAAGATTTTTGTTTTCATAAATTAATTATTTCATAAAGAATTCGCCTTGTCATTAAAAAAAATCCCGCCGGAAAGGCGGGATAATATTTTGTCGGTTTTTATGTCAAAAATTGGTTTCGTTCTGGCGACGACCTACTCTTCCGTGACTTAAGCCAAAGTACCATCGGCGATACGGGGTTTCCCTGTCTGGTTCGGGATGGAACAGAGGGTGGCTCCCGCTCAATAATCACCAGAACGAAACCAACAAAACTAACAACTAACAACTAACAACTAACAACTAGTTGTCGGAAGAGCGGTCAGTAATTACAACATCGTAATAACAAATATCAAGAATCAACTTCAACCAACGTCCAAGAACCGACAGCTGTTAGCTGTTAGTTGTTAGTTGTTAGTTGAATTCAACATTCTCTTCAAGCATTCGTTTGATTTCCGATTGCGAATGCAATCGAAAATCAAACAAAGATAAAAAGTCAATCATCCGATTAGTACGGCTGAGCTAAACCCCTCGCAGGGCTTACACTTGCCGCCTATCAACGTAATGGTCTATTACAGGATTAATGGGGATATCTAGTCTTGCAGCCAGCTTCCCGCTTAGATGCATTCAGCGGTTATCTGTTCCGAACATAGCTAACCTGCGCTGCCGCGGGCGCGACAACAGGAACACCAGTGGTTCGTTCGACCCGGTCCTCTCGTACTAAGGTCAAGTCTGCTCAAATATCCAACGCCCACGGTAGATAGGGACCTAACTGTCTCACGACGTTATTAACCCAACTCACGTACCGCTTTAAATGGCGAACAGCCATACCCTTGGGACCTGCTCCAGCCCCAGGATGCGATGAGTCGACATCGAGGT
>WRIM01000064.1 GCA_009782725.1 Alphaproteobacteria bacterium
TTTCTGCCAAAGCAAAACCAGCAACCAAAACACCGGAAGTAAAACCCGCGCCGACACCCACGCCGACATTGCCCTTGCAAAACAATAATGTTCCAAGTGCGCCGGAACCCAACCACGACCCATTCGTATTTAACGATTCATGGATGGATTACGATTTTGACAGTGACACCGCGCCAACGCCGGCTCAACCGCCTTTGGCGGTGGCGAATCCTTTTGTTGTCGGGCCCGCGCCGATTCTGACGCCCGCGCCTTTTGACGACTATGCCGACGAAGTCTACGATTGCCTTGAATTCGCATTCCCCGGATTTAATTTGGCGGGACGTCAAGCGGGTTGGATACGGCCGTACGGCGGCGCTTATTATTTTCATCCGTTTGGCGACGGGAATTGTGAAAATCCAACGGGCGTGTACAACGTGTCGACCGGTATGATTACGGATATCAACAACCCTTCGAAAACAATCGGCTCGGATTCCGAACGCGTCGGATTTCGCGCGCTTGGCGGCATGGCGACAATTCCGACATTATCGAATCCCGCGAACGCGCGGCCCGTCAATCGGGCACAGCAATTAACGACAAACGAACTTCGAAACGTGTCGTTCGGCGGATTCCAAAGATTCGCAAGCGCGCCGCCGCCTGCGGCCGAAATGCTTCCGTCATCTATGGGCGCCGAAGCAATTGTGTCTTCGCCGCCGTATGACCGCACGTTTGTGCTTCGCCAATTCAAACCGATTCCCGCCACAATCGTGAACGAAGTCCGCGCGGATCCAAAGCGTATGTCGCGTCTGCCCGTCCAAGCAACGGTCGACCGCAACGTTTATTCCGACAATGGGCGCACGATTGTAATTCCGACGGGAACTTTGATGTTGGGCTATATTACCGGAGATTTGCCGGGGCCTTATCAATCTATTGGGCGCATGGATATACGCTGGTACCGGTTTGTACGTCCGGACGGCGTGGAATTTAATTTCGACAGCGACCGCGCAGAACCATTCTCGGGCGACAGTCAGGGTCGCGTCGGCGTTCCCGGACACGGGCACACGGATTACATCGAATCGATGATTATGCCGATGATAACCGCGCTTGTGCCTGCGGCGGTGAATTTAATCGCGCCGATTTCCGACCGATTTGTTAACCAAATAGATTTGGATAACAATACCGTCACGCAATCGGGTCAAGTGCGGTCAAGCGAACTGGCAAAGCAAGAAATAATATCAACATGGAATCGCGTCGTGCAGAAACTTGCCATTGACATGCTGGACAATACTACGCCGCCGTTTTCTATCGCAAGTGGCACGCGCATTACCGTATATTCTCCGAATGATTTGATTGTGACATGCGGCGATCCGCAATCCGATAACAGAAACTGTGCGATTACCGCACCGCGCACAAGCTATGCGGGGTATAAGTCTAGCGAGCTGCAACAATTCGGCGGCGCGACCACCGTGGATTACAGTCATCCGTCATGGATAGGCCAAGTTCGTTCGTTAAACATAAACACGGCCGAACTTTGCGACCAAGGACGCGTAAGACAAGGCTTAAGTCTTGAGCATATACGAACCCTTGGGTTTAATGATTTCCGCCTGGCCGAGGCATGGTGCCAAACAAACCTGTACCAAGGAAGAACGCAAGCCGCGTACGATACTTACTATCAAAACCTTTCGACCCAAGGCGGCATAACCGGCCCCGGCGGACAGATTTTGCAACAAGGAACGCCGGAATATAATCAACAGATATTGGGATTGAACTATAACGACCAAGGACAAATACAAAATCCATTCTTGCAACAACCAAAGGCGCCGGCCGCCGTGCCCGGAATAATGTGTCCCGACACGGGAACACCGCCGGATGCTTCAGGATGCTGTCCCGGCGAACTTTTGACCGATATGGGTATTGATGATTTCGGCAATCCGATTCCCGCGGCATGCTGTCCGCCCGTCGGCGATTGCTTTCCCCCGATAATATAAAGACCCGCGTTCGCGGGTTTTTATTTAATATTCTGCGCTTACAAAATACAATCCGTCAGGCGGGGCGGTTGGGCCCGCCGCCGCGCGAGATTTTGCCGCAAATATTTCATCGATGTCATAAGGTTTTCCCAATCCGATTTCAGCCAAAGTGCCGACCATATTTCGAACCTGATGATGCAAGAACGACCGCGCGGAAAAATTCATTGTTATATACTGGCCGTCATCGATTATATCAATAATATCAAGCGTCTTTATCGGGCTTTTCGACTGACATTCGCTTGAACGGAAACTTGTCCAATCATGATTGCCGATTAATTTTGCGGCGGCGCTTCGCATCGCATCGATATTCAGCGGACGCGGCACCCACCAAACGCGCCCGGCGTCAAGCACTGCAGGCGCGCGCCGGTTCAGAATAATGTATTTATAATGTCTTTGCGTGCATGAAAACCGCGCGTGAAAATCATCCGGCACAATTTCGCACGACAACACCGCCGCGGGAGCATTCATCCGACGCAGATAAAAATTCACCGCGCGCATGACGGTTTCCGCATCGTGTTCAGAATTTTCTAAATCAAAACTTGCGGGCATTGCAATTGCATGCACGCCTGCATCCGTGCGGCCGGCCGCCGCGACTTCCGCGCGTTGACCGCTGAATTGAAAAATGGCATACTGGACAAGTCCTTGGACAGACGGCGCGCTTGCACCCTCACCCTGAACCTGCCAACCGACAGTATTCCGCCCGTCATATTCAAGAATTATTTTATATCGCGTCATTTATAAAAAATCCCTTAGTGCTTTTTTGATCCATTCCATTTCCCTGTCTTTTATATTACGCAAATCGTCTTCTTTATTAACCATCCACAAACATCCAACAACATCCATGAGATTCAGTTCGTGCGCGCGCTCGACATCTATATCCCGTCCGCCAAGTTTTTTATAAGCGGCCATAATATTTTGCAAAAATTCCGGGGCATCGGGTGCGATTAATTTTGAAAAATCATATTCCAATTCATCAAATTTCGCATTTCCCCAATCGAATATCGCATATAGTTCATTATTGTTATTCAGTAACGAATTCTCGCCATGAATATCGCCATGAGTAAATACTGTGTCGCCAATAATCTTTGCGAATGCCGATTCCGATTTTTTTAAAATTATATCCGTGTCGCGCACGCTGAGCACGGTCGTCAACATATCGCCGATTTTATCCATAAATTCGGGCCGCGTGCCGCCCCAGCCGTAAAATTCCACTTCCGGCGCGACTTTATTTATATCCTTTTTATCAATACTGTGCATTGCGAATAAAAACTCCGCGATATCATTAAAAAAAGCATCGCGCAATGCTTCCGGCAAATCCATAATCACGACATGAGAATTATGGCCGCCCATGCGCGTCGGACGCCAAAAATTCCCGTTTAATTTCTCATGAACAGAATACGGATATTCGTCGTCTTCTATGATTGTTATTTCCGGCATTTCGAATTTAATTCGCCCGCGCGCATAGTCTATAACCTTCTGTTCTTTACGAAATCCGGCAAGATTGCCGCCTTTTCGAAATCGAAAGATTTTGTCATTCACTTGGAATGCGATGCTGCTCCACCCTTCGTTGATGAATTGTATTTCAGAGGCGGGAAATTTCTTGGCCAAGAATTTCTTTAATGTTTCTTTGGAAAGTTCTTGCATGTCATTTTCCAAATTCTATTTCTGCACCGCGCAAACCATTAACAAAAGATTTCCAATCCATTGGACGCTTTCCCGCAGGTTGGACATTTTCAATTTTCAATTTTCCATTTTCAATTGATGTTTTGATAATCTTTACGTCAATCCCGTTAATCTTTGTGCGGCCGCCGATTGCGCGGATTTGATTGTGTATCGCGGCGGCGGGACGCGTCCAATCAATAAATTCATCATCGCCGGTGAATTTACGCGTGTATGTGGGTTCGCCCGACTGGGGTAGGGGCGCAAAGCTATCCGGCGCCGCCAAAAATTCCAAAAGCATATCCGATGTCATGCCGCCGGCGCGTGTCAACACATCCGCGGTAGTATCATTTTCACCGATTGAAAACGGCCGGCACATATATACATCGCCCGTGTCTAATCCTTCGGCAATATGCATCAAACATACGCCGCTTTCCGTATCGCCATTCATAATCGCAGATTGAAAAGGCGACGCGCCGCGATATTTGGGCAGCATGGAAAAATGAGTATTTACAAACGGCATAAGCGCCAGAACATCAGGCTTTAATATCACGCCGTAACTTATCACAACGCCCATGTCGGCAGTGTATTTATGAATTTCTTTGATGCTTGTCTCGACCGGAAATCGCTTAGACTCGGCCCAAATGTGCACGGGGGATTTTTGAAGCT
>WRIM01000065.1 GCA_009782725.1 Alphaproteobacteria bacterium
TAAGAATACAAAGTACAAGCGGTTTGGTCATATATTTTCCTTTTTCGGGCTTAAGTATATCATATTAATATAAAAAGTGTAGGGGGAAATAATCGGGCGCGGCCGGCCCGACAAAAAATCCAGACAAAAAAAATCGCGGGTCGCCCCGCGGTTTTTGTTTGTAGTCGCTTATGACGCAAGCGCGTATTCTTTTTTCGAATCGTGAAGCTTTATCACTTGTGCGGTCTTGTGTTCGTTCATTTGTTTAAGCACCGTTTTTCCTTTGGCTTCTTCAATCTTTCTGGCTATCTTTGACGGTATTTTAGCTTCTTTCTCGTTAAGAGACTTAAGCTTTGCATTCGCGCCGCCCATCGTAGTGGTATCTTCATTCTTGAAATGTTTTCTCATTTCGGCCATGAAATCGACGGTGACTCTGTGATTCGCCTGATTATATCGATCTGCGCGAGAAGTCTGTTTTTCATCGCTAAACAACGGGGCATGTTGCCCGTTTGTAAGGCTTTCCGCGCTTTTCTGAAATTTCTTTGTCTTTTCCATTTTATTTCACCTCTGTAGTTTTGCCGTTGACAATTCTACATTCTAATAAGTACATTATACTATTAAAATTGATTTGTCAAGGCTTTTTCGGCTTTATTTTAATGGTATCGGCTCTCTTGTGTACGCGTCTACTTCTTCATATGAATCATACATGCGCCCGTCGCCGTCCGCAGTCACCGTGCGTGCGCCCACGGTCACCGTGCGTGCGCCCACGGTCACATTGCGCGCATCCACCGGAACCGGCATCGGTCTTCCGACCGGAACCATGCGCGTTTCTTGCACCGTGCCGCCTTGCTTTACCGTCACGCGCACTGGATTCGGTTCGATATCTTCCAAAGTCCGTGTTTCCTTGATTACGGTTGCGCGGCGATTTTCGGCGTTTTTGACATTCGGGCCGGTTGGCACTTTCAAGTCAGTTTTACCCGCGGAAACGGCCACAATCTGGGACGAGGGGATACCATATTGTATAAGGCGTTGACGCACGACTTCGGCGCGGCGTCCGCCAAGCGCAAAGTTATAAGCATCCGATCCCATTGTGTCCGTATGTCCCACGACAGAGATACGCACGTTTTTGTTAGATTGGGTTGCGTCGACCAGTTGTCTGATGATTGTTTCATATTCCGGCTTGATAACATATTTATCGAAATCGAATCGGACTTCGAACATTTCTTCCATTATATGTTGGCGCGGTTCTAACGGCACTTGTTGTACTTTGATTATCGCGCGGTCCGGGGCAGACGGTTGCGGCATATTATCGAATCGGGCGTTAATCGCGCGAAGCTCTTCCCGCATGGCCATCATCATATTAATGAATTCGTCGCGCGTTACATATTGATCGGAAAGCACGGGAATTTCTTCGCGGATTACGGTCGGTGCCGGCGCAGGCGCTGGTGCCGCTTCGGGTTGGAAGGCGGGCACTACAAGCACTTCGGGTTCGGCGCGTCCCGCCGCGGCAGAGTTATCTTGCTGATTCGTGATGATGTTTTGGTTAAAGACCATGGGCGGTTGTTGTTGCACCGGCACGGGGTTTATCAAATGTTGCGGAATATTCACGTTGTTTACAATCACCACGCCTTCGCGTCCGCGATTCGCCGTGGCAGCAGAACGCATCGTTCCGGTTTCCGGATAGAACACGGGCACCGGCGCGGCAGAGCGAACGCGCGGCCCGGCGACAACTTTGGGCGCGGCGGCGACAGTTGCGGCACGCATTCCGCAATCACCGCTTTTCAATGCGGCCATTGCGCGATGAAAGCGAGTGCGGCATTCGTTCGCGGTATCCATTCTTTCGACCGACGTCGAAGAAAGCCAACAGTCGAATTTCGCCTGGGCCTCGGCCGCGACTTCGGGGCAATTGTCGGACGCGTCGTTTTTCAACGCGTTAAGAAGGCTGTGACATGCGTCGGATAATTCGTTGCGCAAAGCATAATCGGCGATCGGCCAGTTATCAAGCGATTCGGGAAACGGCGTTTCTCCGGAAAATGCGGACACGGCTTTTTGCGCGAAAAGCTCTCCCATTTGGGGGTCGCCGACGGTGCGCGCATTATATATTGCGAACGAGCGATAGTTCATCGCCAATTGATTCAAGAAAGAATCACGATGAGGAGCCTTTCTCACGTCAAGACTTTCGATATAGTCGACAGTCGGCGTTTCGATTATCTCTTCATAGTATTCGTCTTTGTTCGTGCCAGAGCACGCAGCCAGCGCAATTATTGCCAAAATGGATAGAAATTTTTTCATACAGCCCTTCCTTTTTTATTAATTATAAGATAAAAGCGCAAAGTAGGGCAAGTGGAAAGTTACATTATCCCCACTTTATTTTTCAAGGATTCAAAACGCAATTTTTTTCGCAAATTATAAGAGCATGCGAATTTAAGCCACCCGTGCGCGGCGGCGACTTGGCCGCGGAATTTTTCGGCGCAGTCAATCGGCACGTCGCGCATCGCGCCGATATTCAACATTCGCGCGATTACTTTTTTACAAGTGCGCTTGCGCAGCAAAATAAAATCCGGAAAATGCCGATAGCCCACAAAGTCAAGCCCGCTTGCAATCGGAAAAATTTCGCTTTTGGAAAAGCGAAGCTTTAATCGGTCGCGCAAAAAATTGCAAATTTGTTCGCGCACGATGATTTGTTTATTAAGAACTTCATCCATTCGTTTTTTCTTGCCGTCAAGCGTCCGTCCCGCATCCGCAAAATCGGAAAAAGAATGTATTTCATCTGGCATATTCTGTCCTTTTAATGTCTATAAAAGCACTGTTAGTTAGGACAGGGCGAAAATCAAAGCCTCCGCCTTCGCCAAGGCTCCGGCGGACTTCGGCGGCGCACATGCGAGAGGAGGGAGGCTTTCCCAGTTATCGTATTTTCCCGTCGCGCCGCAGCTTTGCGAAGGCGGACGAGAGGGCCGCATATCCAGCCTTGTGTGTCGGCTTGCGGGATAATCCCGCGTCCCCTGGGTTGGCAAAACCGAATAAGTATCGAGGGCCCGCACGACGTCCTCTGCGTAATTGTCCACGTTGTTCGCAACGTTGTTCGGCGCGTTCGTGGAAGCGTCCAACGCGTTGTCGTAATCGTTCCAGCAAAGCCAGCCGGAAAACGGGTAACTCTGATATGCTGCCTGTGCCTTTTGGGCACTTAACGATATTGGGAATATAATCCGATTCGTTCAATGGGTATATTTTGTTCATTTGCAAATATACTTATAAAAATTTTATGTCAAGATAGTTATAATAGGGGGAATCTGCGCCAAATTAAATGAGAGCTCGTCACCTTTGCGTTAATCCAGAAATCCCAAAATTTATCTTGACAAATGATTTTTAGCATATAAAATTGAATCAAAGTTCTAACCAAGGGAGAACGAATATGAAAAAAACCGCACCGGCTAATACGCCTAAACAAGAACCTGTCATGACCAAACAGATTCCGATTAATCTGTATAATGAAACCTTTATGGTCGATGTTCCGAACAGCGTCATTATAGAAAATCTTTTGAAATTGAAAAAAGACCCCAAATTCATCGCGCCGCGCGAAGCCGCCCGCCTTGCCAAGACGCACAACCGCGTCCGTATAAGCGGCAAAGGCGCGACCGACGTCAAAGGAAACCCGGTTGACAGCCACAAAGGCAACAAACTTGCATATTTGAACGATATCTCTGGCGACTTTAAAAACAGCGTTGCAAACATCGTGCGAAACTATAAAATCGACGGGCACAAGGTTGAAGTGCTTTATATAGATGTTATAACCGCAAGCAACGACGCGGAACCGCGCGATACATTGACACCGAAAAAGCCGATTGAACAAGATAAAATCTCGACCCGTGAAAGTGCGGATAAATACGCATGGTACGACGTTACGGCGAAAATCGGCGAAATCACGGTCACTACGACCGAAGCGTACAATTTGCTTCGCAATGATGCGGTGCTTGCCACTTTGGTGAAAGACGGAAGAATTTCAAAAGAACAAGCAACCGAATTAAAGGCCAACCCGTTTTCCGGCTGGCTTTGCTGGAACGATTACGACAGCGCGTTGGACGCTTCCACGGACGCGCCGTTCAACGTTGCGGATTTCGTGGGCTTTTACGCGGTGGTCGTCGTGCGGGCCCTCGAGCTCGTGTATTACGCGAAGCGTGCGATGCTCGCGCAAAACGGGAAACCGAGCAAATAAAACGAACACGGACAATAAGAAACGCCCATTTGGGCGTTTCTTATTGTCGCGCCGTGTCCCCGGCGGGGTGGGGTATGGGGCGGGGT
>WRIM01000066.1 GCA_009782725.1 Alphaproteobacteria bacterium
TCGGCTTGTTCGAATTCGCGCATGCGGAATACGAAATTTCGTGGCGAGATTTCATTGCGGAATGCTTTGCCGATTTGAACAATTCCAAAGGGCAATTTATGCGGCACAGAATCCAAAACATTTTTGAAATTGGTATAAGTCGTTGTCGCGGTTTCCGGACGCAAATAAGCATTAACCGCGCCGTCGGTCGTCGCACCCAAAGACAGCCCCATCATCAATTGATAATCGCGCGGCGGTGTTAATTCCGCCGACCCGCAAGAATCGCACTTGGATTGGTCGCGCATTTTATCAAGCCGCATGCGAAGCCCGCATTTTTTGCATTCGACAAGTGGGTCGGAAAAACTGGCCTCGTGCCCCGAATATTTCCAGAGAAGGCGGGATGATATCAATGCGGCCTCCATACCTTCGACATCGTCGCGTTCGTACACCATTGCCCGCCACCAGCTGTCCCGTATATTTTTCATCATTTCAACGCCATAAGGGCCGTAATCGTACAACCCCTGCATCCCGCCGTAAATCTCGGAACCTTGGTAAATAAATCCGCGCCGTTTGCAGAGAGAAATCAAATCGTTCATGTTTTTCGCTGGCATAATTTGTCCTTTAATTCATCGGGCAAGTATTGCAATATTTTTGTTGAAAATCAACATCAATCTTATAAAATGGCCCTATGTCTTGGAATGAAATAAGATTTTTTTCCGATTGTCCGGTTTGGCATGGGATTATGACCGACCTGGGCGCGGTGCCGGTGCCAAAGGCATCTGCGGACGTGGAAATCAAACAGGGCAAGGCCCCGCTTGCGCCAATGGAATTAAAGGCGAAAATCCTTGCCGATATTGATGCGCGTGAAAAAAAAGTGCTGGATTCCGTATTTGGCCATGACGCGAATTCCGGGCCCCGCGGCCGAGGCACGCAGGCCGTGGGTGGGCTTGCGCCCGCCCAGAAAAAAATAGTTATAATGTTGCAACGGGCGGGCGCGGCGGGATTGGGCTCGGAAGAGCTTCGCACGGCATTCGGATATGCGCACACTACAACGACGCACACGATCGAGACCGCGGTATCAAACCTTCGCGCGCGTTTTGGCTCGGACTTTATAAAATTTGAAAACGGAAGATATATTGTCAGATTATAAATTGTACTCTTTTGATAAAATCCCAAGCACGCAGGAATACGCGCACGAGCTTATTGCAAAGGGCGCCGCCGCGGACAAGACTATAATACTGGCGGCTGCGCAATCGGCGGGCCGCGGTCGCTTTCGTCGCAAATGGGTGTCGCATCATGGGAATTTGTACGTAAGTTTTATTTATAAAATGCCCGAACGCATGCCGACGCTTTCTTATGCGGTTGCATGCGCGGTTGCGGAAACGCTGATTTCATTCGGCTTAAAGCCGCAGATTAAATGGCCAAATGATATATTGATAGATTCCAAAAAAATCGCCGGGATATTGATAGAATATTCGAAAAATTTTGTAATTATCGGCATAGGGGTGAATATAAAATCCAACCCGACTGTTGCGGAGAATATCACGACGAAAACCGATAATATCAAACCGGGAATTGAAATCGACGCGATGTTGTCGGAATTGATGAAGCAAATGGATATATGGAAAGGCAAAATCATGCGCGGCGATTTCGAAAGCGTTCGCGCGCGCTGGATGGATTTGACGACGGCATTGAATTCCGAGATATTGTACAGAAACCGTCCCGGAATATTCTGCGGGATAAGCGAAGAGGGCGCATTAGTTCTTCGCCGCGGCTCGGAATATATTTTGGTTTTGGGGGACGAGATTTCGATATGAATATCTTCGCATTGAATTTTTTTTATTAAAATCCTAATCTTAGCTTGCAAAAAAATTAAGATAATATATTATTGGCCGTATGAGAAAATTTAGCCTGATTTTTATATCAACTTTTGCGCTGGCATGCGCGTCAAATTCTGCCCGCGCGGATTTTGTCGGCGATTCAGGATTTCATTTTTTCCGGTCGGGAGAACACTTTAATCCCTTTTTCGGCACGCATCAAAATCAAATCATGTTGAATATAGGCCAAGGCGTGGATTACGGATACATTATCGCCCCGCCGTTAAAGCCTGTGCCGTATAACAGTTTGCAGTTTCAATATTCTCAACCGATAACTTTCTTTCGTCTTCCGGCGCGCTGGTCTTTCAATATTGCGATGAATTTGGGGTGGGGCGAGAAAAACGGCTGGGATTGGGAAGACTTTTCGATTCCGATCGCGTATCTTTCCTCGGACGCGATATTTGCAAGCTGGGGCCGGGCGTATACGGGATTTGGCATAGGCGCCGGCATGCAGGCCCAGCAAAACGCGCGCATCGGCTCGAAATTATTGTTTCAATTCAAATGGTTTGCGGGCTATGGACTTTCGGACGCCTGGCGCATGGAAATATTTATGCAGCATTTTTCAAACGGAAGCACGACCCCGCAATACCTGAACAATTCGTATCTGTTTTGGGGCCTTGGCATAGCTTACAATTTTTAGTGATAAAACGATAAAAAAATCGCCGCTTTCGCGGCGATTTTTTAACCCACCAATTTTTGCCAGAATGTTTTCGGTTTGGGCGGTTGTTTGCCTTTGCCGTTTTGGCGATTATTATTGCGGTTGCCGCCGTTCGGCCGCTTGCGCGCGGGCGCCGTTTGCGCCGCCTTGGCCGCCGTAACATGTTCGGCGTTTTTCTTTTTGGCGTCCGTGCTGGGCGCGTGCGCGTTCAACAAATCGTCCGTTTTATTGGTTTCCGGGGCCACGCGTTGAATCGAATATTGGTCGATATTCATCAAAGAATCGTCCCCGATTACCACGATTTCTGTGCCGAATTCCGCCTCCATTGCCGCCAGTTCCGCACGCTTTACGTTAAGCAAGTACACGGCCACGTCCGTCGGCACGGTGATGATAATTTTCTGGGCCGCTTTGGCCAATAATTTTTCCTGTAAATGACGGAACAATATCACGCTTGCCGTTTGGATGCTTGGCACTACGCCGGCACCCATGCAATGCGGGCATTGTATATAGCTGGACTCCATGAAAGAGCTTCTCATCCGCTGCCGCGACAGCATTAACACGCCAAAGCCGTTGATTTTAGCAACTTGGGTGCGGGCGCGGTCGCGTTTCATGACTTCGCGCATTTTTTGTTCGATTTTGCGGTTATTACGCTCGTCTTCCATATCGATAAAGTCAACCGCTATCAACCCCGCCAAATCGCGCAGGCGCAGTTGAAGAGCAATTTCTTCCGCAGCCTCCATATTGGTGGAAAGCGCGGTTGCCTCGATATCTTTTTCTTTGATTGCCTTGGATGAATTGACGTCGATTGTAACCATGGCTTCGGTCGCATTTATGACCAAAGAACCCCCCGACGGCAAATTGACATACGGCCCGTGAAGCCCCTCTAATTGTTGCTCGACCCCGGCGCGCACGAAAAGCGGCACGGCGATATCGGTGTATTTCTGAATGGCTTTTTTGGGTTTTGCGCCATGCATTTGCTGATAGTATTCAACCGCCAAATCGTAAGCCTCGTCCCCCTGAACCATAAGCATATCTTCCGGCCCGGACAGGAAATCACGCACAACCCGGCGAAGCAGCGAATCTTCGGTATGAATTGTCGAAGGCGCGACAGCCTCCAGAGTATTTTTCCGGATTTCATTCCATAAATTGGTCAGATATTCGTAATCTTTGGCGATATCTTCGGGCGTCGCGCCGAATGCCGCCGTGCGAAGAACCACCGTCATGCCTTTGGGAATCTTCAAAGCATGAAGTATATCGCGCAGCCGCGCGCGTTCCGGCCGGTCGGATATTTTCTTGGAAATCCCGTAAGAATTCCGTTTGCGGGAATTCGGCATCAAAACGGCAAACCGCCCGGCAAGGGACAAGTATGTCGTCATAGACGCGCCTTTTTGGCCGCGTTCTTCTTTGACGCCTTGGACGAGCAGTATTTGTTTCGGCTTTATAACATCTTGGATTTTGAATTCGCGGGCGCGTTTTAAAAATTCGGGGTTGTCTTTGCCGGACGAATTATCGTCGTATTCGGCAAGCTCTGGGTCTTCTTCGTCATCGTCGTCGTCGACGATATTGGCGTGGGCAAGCTCGATAAGCTTCTTTTTTTGTTCCGCCGAAACCTGATAATAATCCGGATGAATTTCGGAAAAGGGCAAAAATCCGTTCTTTCCGGTACCGTAATCGACGAACGCAGCCTGTAAGCTCGGTTCGACCCGAATTACTCTGGAAAGGTAAATATTGCCTTTGATTTGGGGTTT
>WRIM01000067.1 GCA_009782725.1 Alphaproteobacteria bacterium
GATGCGTTTTCGGGCGGTTCGTTGTCCCGTATGTCCGTGCTTGCTTTGAATATTTTCCCGTACATCTCGGCGTCTATTGTTATCCAATTGTTGACCGCGACATCCAAAGGTTTGAACGAATTGCGCAAAGAAGGCGAATCCGGACGCATCAAAATCAATCAATACACACGCTATCTTGCAATCGCGCTTTGCGTAGTCCAAGGTTATGCGGTGGCCAAAGGCTTATCCGCCATGGGCCCGGTTAACGGTCAATTGGCCGTGGCAAATCCGGGATTGATGTTCGAACTTACGACCGTTATCGCGCTTGTCGGCGGCACCGCGTTTGTTATGTGGCTGGCCGAACAAATCACCGCGCGCGGCGTGGGCCAAGGCGCGTCGTTGCTTATTATGGCGGGAATTATCGCCGAAGTGCCGAACGGCATTGCAAAATTGTTCTCTCTTGGCAGCGTGGGTCAGGTTAGCCCAGCCATGATTGCAATGATTATCGGATTCGTTGTCGGTATAATCGCGCTTATCGCGTTTATGGAACAGTCCCAGCGCCGCATTCAAATACTTTACCCGCGTCAGGCTATGGCCGGCACAGGCGCGCCACAATCGCAAAGCAGCTATCTTCCAATCAAAGTAAACATGTCGGGCGTTATGGGGCCGGTGTTCGCGTCCTCCATTATGATGCTTCCCGCTTTCATTCTGCGCTTTCTTCCGACGGACGCATTGTGGGCACAGCGAGTAATGGCGTTCTTTACATACGGAACCTGGTCTTATATGGCGATGTTTGCCGTGCTTATCGCGTTCTTTGCATTTTTCCAGACGGCCGTCGTATTTAATTCGGAAGAGACTTCGAACAACTTGAAAAACGCGGGCGGATATATTCCAGGCGTGCGTCCGGGCGAACAGACAATGAAATTCTTGGACGATATCGTGTCTAGAACGACAGCGATCGGGGTTTTGTATCTGCTTGTAGTGTGCGTGTTGCCGATATTATTGAATACTCATTTTGGAATGCCGCTTGTTATCGGCGGAACGTCGGTGCTTATCGTCGCAGGCGTGGTGTTGGATACTTCCAATCAGATTCAGTCGTATTTGGTCGCAAAACAATATGCAAGCGTATTGAAAAAAGCGAATAAGAAAAGCAGGTTCAGAGTATGAATTTCAAAGAATTTATAAGAATCTCCAAGGAGTATATATAGGATTATTTATCAGGTAATAAATATCCGGAAAGAAATACAGAAGAGCATAGAAAATTAATGTTGGAAAGGGCATATACCGCCCGCGGATTTAATATTCCAGAAAACATAAAGTAAGAAGCTAATTGACTTTTGCCGGATATAATATAAAATGTCCCGGCAAAATTAAAAAAGGAAAAGTAATATGGCACGTATAGCAGGTGTAAACATTCCGTCGGAAAAACGCGTTGAAATCGCGTTGCAATATATTTATGGCATCGGCCCGCATCGGGCGGCCCAGATTGTAAAGGCTTTGAAATTCAAAGATTCTTTGCGCACCAAAGATTTGACCGACCAAGATATTATCAACATATCCAACTATATTGAAGAAAATTTCAAAGTCGAAGGCGATGTTCGCCGCGACACTCAGATGAATATCAAACGTCTTCAAGACTTGAAGTCTTATCGCGGAATTCGTCATCGCAACCGGCTTCCGGTACGCGGTCAGCGCACGCAAACCAACGCCCGCACACGCAAAGGCAAACGCGTGGTCGTGGCCGGTTCGGCAACCAAGGGTAAATAAAAAAGTAGTAAGTAGTAAGTAGTAAGTAGTAAATAAAAAATGCCGCTTACTTAATACTTACTACTTACTACTTACTACTTAAAGGGTAAGTAAATGGCAGTAAAAAATACGAAGAAAAAAATAACGAAGAAAGTGTCTCATGGTACGGCGCATATACTTGCGACCATGAACAATACCCGCATCACGATTACGGATGCGTCCGGCGCCGTTTTGTGCTGGGCCACTGCGGGCGCGAATAATTTCAAGGGCGCCAAAAAATCGACCCCTTATGCCGCGACGATCGTTGCGGACAGCGTTGCGAAAAAAGCGGCCGAACACGGAATGAAAACCGTCGACGTGCTTATGCGTGGCATTGGCCAAGGACGCGAATCCGCGGTACGTGGCTTGTCAAACGGCGGATTGATTGTGCAGAGCATTGTCGACACGACGCGTATTCCGCACAACGGATGCCGCCCGAAAAAAGTACGCCGCGTGTAAAAAACTTTTAAATTCACCATTGTGAAAATAATAAACTAAACTGTGGAGAAACATTATGATTGAAAAGAACTGGATGACGCTTATCAAGCCGAAAAAGCTTACCGTCAAATCTTCCGAAACAAACCCAAGTATTGCAACATTGGTCGCGGAACCGCTTGAAAAAGGTTTCGGGCTTACTCTTGGCACCGCTTTGCGCCGCGTTTTATTGTCTTCGTTGCAAGGCTGCGCGCCGACGCATATCAAAATCGACGGCGTTCAACATGAATTCTCAAGCGTTCCGGGCATCAAAGAAGATGTGACCGACATCGTATTGAATTTAAAAGGCGTATATTTCAAGGCCGACACCGAAGGCGCGCACAAAGCGTATTTGAAAGTCAAAGGCCCGGCCACGGTCACCGCCGGCATGATTGAAACATCTGCGAACGTTTCCGTTATGAACAAAGATGCGGAAATCTGCAATCTGGACAAAGGCGCATCGCTTGACATGGAAATCACCCTTAACACCGGGCGCGGATATGTTCCGGCATCCGTCAATCGCGGCGAGCATACTGCGTTGGGCGTCATCCCCGTCGATTCCATTTATTCTCCGATTTTGAATGTTTCGACCAACGTGACCGAAACGCGCGTCGGGCAATCCATGGACTATGACAAGTTGGAAATGGTTGTAAAAACGAATGGAAGCATCTCGCCCGAAGACGCGATCGCATTGGCTGCGCGCATTCTGACCGATCAATTGGTTGTCTTTATTAATTTCGAAGACCCGGCGCAAATCGCATTGCCAAGCGAAGAAGAGAAAAAGAAAGAAGCGTTGCCGTTCGATCCGAAATTGCTGAAACATGTCGATGAATTGGAATTGTCTGTTCGCGCGAATAATTGTTTAAAGAACGACAAGATCAACTGGTTGGGCGAGCTTGTCCAAAAGACAGAAAACGACATGCTGAAGACTCCGAATTTCGGCCGCAAATCTTTGAACGAAATCAAAGCGCAATTGGAAGCAATGGGCTTAAGCCTTGGCATGGAAGTTCCCGGGTGGCCGCCAGAAAATATTGCAGAATTGTCCAAGAAATACGAAGACCCGTATAAATAATTAGTAATCAGTAATTAGTGATTAGTAATCAGTAGTTACTGGAAAAGTTATAATTCTGATTTACAGGTTATAGCAATGTAAAATCCCACTAATTACTAATCACTGATTACTAATTACTGTCGGGCAGCAACGCATAAGGAGCGTAAAATGAGACATTTGAAATCAACAAAGAAATTCAACCGCGATACATCCGCGCGCAAGGCATTATTCTTGAATCAAGCGAAATCGTTAATCGAACGCGAACAGATCAAAACAACGCTTCCCAAAGCGAAAGTTTTACGCAGCATTGTTGAAAAATTAATTACCCGCGCGAAAACCGACAATGTTGCAAACCGTCGTTTGGTTGCCGCGGAATTGGGCAATTCCGATATGCATGTGAAAAAATTGTTCACGGTGTTGGGGCCGCGCTATGCAAAGCGTCCGGGCGGATACACCCGCGTGTTAAAGGCCGGATTTCGTTACGGAGACGCCGCGGCAATGGCGATAATCGAGCTTGTCGATCGTGATGTTTCCGCCAAAGCGGCCGGTACAAAAACCGACGCGGCGACTGCAAAAACCGAAAAGGTTGCGAAAGAAACCAAAGCCGTCAAAGCGCCGGCGACCAAAGTTGTCAAAGAAAACTCACCGGCCGCCAAAGCGTCCGGCGGGGCCAAAACCGTCGCCGTCAAACGCCGCGCGACCGGAAAATAAAAATTAACTTTTTATTTTTGAATTCTTATAGGGGCGCATATATGCGCCCCTTTGTAATTTTTTACTTTTATCCCTAATCAAAAAATGTTAAAGTAATTTATTATGCAATAATGTCAAATCAGTCGAAAGAGGGAGGGTGAAATGGCAATATCGACGCAACCCCGCATTTTCCTAGAGAGAGAGAGAGAGAGAGAGAGAGAGAGAGAGAGAGAGGAATAACCCGTTGCCGGGAATTTCGCGCGCAAGCGCGCG
>WRIM01000068.1 GCA_009782725.1 Alphaproteobacteria bacterium
GTAATTATCGCCGAAAATGCCCAATTCCGGGTAAACGCCGGCCGCCACGCGCATTATATACGGGAATAAATTATTCGGCAAACCGCGCGGGTCTTCGCCAATCAGTCCCGATGCGTCCGCGCCAACCGGATTGAAATAACGCAACAATGTAATGCGCCATTCTGGATCGGCTTTATGAATATCGCGCAGCATGTTCTCGATAACAAGCTTTGTATATCCATACGGGTTCAGCGTTTCCGTGGGCGATTCTTCGGTCACGGGCAGGGTTTTGGGCATGCCGTATACGCACGCGCTGCTTGAGAATATAATATTTTTGCAACCCGCCGCCGTCATCACATTTAATAAATTCAATGTCGATATAAAATTATTTCGGTAATATTTTAATGGCTCTGACACGCTTTCGCCCACGGCTTTCAGTCCCGCGAAATGAATCACCGCATCGATTTTATGTTCTTTGAAAATGCGCGCGACCGCGCCTTCGTCCAGCAAATCATTCTCATAAAATGCAAACGGTCGCCCGGTAATTTTTTCTATGCCGTGAATGCTTTCAATCGAAGAATTGGAAAGATTGTCGATAATCACGACATCAAACCCTTTGCGCAATAATTCGACGGCCGTGTGAGAGCCGATGTATCCCGCGCCGCCGGTCAGAAGAATCTTCATTAAACACCCCTTTTTTGCATCTTAGTCGAAAACCGCGGACATTTCAACTATGGGAATTTGTGCTTATGGAAAGGGTATTGGCAATGGCCTATGATGCGCATAGCATAAAACAAATGGGGCCTTGGGCCTCATTTATAATGTTTATTGCATAAACCAAAAGGAGAGTAAAATGGCGATGGAAAAAATAATGCAAGGATTCAAAGATATCGCGGACAATCAGGCGTTATTGCATGAAGAAGCGATGTTGGCCGTGCATAAAATCAACCTGCACGGATTGAAACGTCTTCATAAAATCAAATCGAAAAAGTTCTTTAAATTGGGGCTTTGCGTTGCGAACGATGCGTTCGACTATGGAATGGAAGTAAAAAAACCAATGCCCAAAGGCGGATACACCGCGTCCAGCCTTAAAGAGCATCTGACCAAAATGGTTTCGAAATTGGAAGCGGATATGAACGCGCTGAAAAAATTGAACTATCAATTTATTACCGAGGCCGGCATGGAATACGAGCATGGCGTAAAGCTTCAAGAAAAAGTCACGAAAGTTTGGATGAAGATGAAATTCCGCTGGATTCCGCGGTTCGAATTCACGAAATGGTCGCCAGAAGACATCGTCGAATGGGACAAATGGCTTCACGACAAATGCCGCTGTATGGAAGAGCACAAAGACCACCACCACGGCTGTCCGCATTGTCATCAACACGGGCATAAGATTGGGTAAAGAAAGCGGCGATAGCCGCTTTTTTTATCCTTGAAATACCCCTAAATCTTTTATATAATGCCCCGTCCGCCGATTTAGCTCAGTTGGTAGAGCACCTCATTCGTAATGAGGGGGTCGCGTGTTCGAGTCACGCAATCGGCACCATCATTCTGGTCTTGCCAATCGCGCGCAATATCGGCGCGAATAACATTCTTCCAAATTTTCTTCGACCGCCCATGTCAAATTCCAAATGTTGAAACGCGTTCTCGCGGCCTCCGAAACGTTTTTGATACGCGGCGCGAACGCGTGTAGCCGGAAGTATTACCAAAACCACGTACGAATTCTGATCTATGTCGGTCGATACCCCGTTTCCAAACATGGCGCCAAGGTTCAAATATCCTTTTAACAAAGGCGTCATCTGGGTGCGCGCGATTTGTTTGTCTATCGCCTCTTTGGGCAATATATTCATGCGGGCCGATTTCGGATCCAATCCTTTGCTCTTCATGACGCGCTTCATAACGGTTGTGCGAAGGGCGCGCGGCGCAAGATTATTATAATAAAGATACGATATGGCGTGCGCGCTTGCCGCCGGATTTAATCCGATCCAACTGCACAGCCCGAACAGCAAAACGACTTTACGCTTGCATACATAATCCCCCATGCCCAGCCATAACATGCTCATCGCCAGCGGATTATTGCGGTATTCGCGTTTGATGCATGCGCGCGATACTTCGACTATGTTTCCCCTTACTTTTTTTATTTTGCGTATGTTGTATTCGTCTTCGGAATAAAACCCGTGCATTTTTTCGGCAGCCTTGCGGTCGATTATGCGATAGGCGCCGACAACATTACCTTGGTGAAACACCGCCATATAATCGGCGTGGGTGTCGAACCGGTCATACTCTTCGCGCAAATGGTTTTGCTCTTCAGTTGCCTTGAATCCTTCTTCCACGACGAACACTTCATAGCGAAGCCTTCGAACCTGGCGCTTTTCTTCGTTTGTTCTTGCCAATCGAACTTCGAAATCACGAACTTTGATGCCCATAATTTAACCCTCCGAAAAAAGATAATAGCAAAGTAATAATCCAAGTTGTTCAGGATATAATCCCCAATAAAATTAATTTTTTCCTTGCTCCGCAAATGGTGTTTCGCTATGATTGCTTTCAAGGAGAAAAAACATGAAGAAAATGAAAACTTTAATCGCCACCGTCTTTGCAGTGGCATTTATATCCGGCGCGCAAGCTGCCGCGGAATTGGTTCTTTACATGTCGCCGACATGCCCGCATTGCCACCATGCGCATGAATATATCACCGACACGCTTGTGCCGAAATATCCGGACATGGTTGTGACAGTTGTAAACGTTTCCGACAAGAACAATGTCGAAGCCTTTAAGACCGCCGTCGCAAAGTGCAAGCTTGAATCGTTCGGCGTGCCGCTTGTCGTAATCGGCGACAAATGCTTCCAAGGATTCGGCCAGCTGACCGGCCAACAATACATCGATACAATCGATGAATTATACGTTCCGGGCACGGTGACGGAATCGCGGAATACGATCGCCAACCAATTGGCGTCGGACGTAAAAAAAAATGAAAAAAATCCGTATGTATTCTTGATCGCGTTGCTTGGCATAGTTATTATCGCCGGCGGATTTGTGTTATTGTCGCGTAGAAAGAAGAAATAATAATCGTGAAGCGTAAGGCGTGAGGCGTAAAGCGCAAGATAACATAGTCTTGTCATTTTACGTCTTACGTCTTACGTCTCACGTCTCACGAAAAATATGTTCGACCTTACGACCCTTGATTATATCTATATCGGTTTGATAATCGTATCGACCGTGTGGGCAAGCATTCGCGGCGGCGTATATGAAACGGTTACGATGCTTTCTTGGATTATCGCGGCATTGGTCGCGCGGTTTGTGTCACCCTGGCTTAGCGAATTGTTCCAATCATGGTTCAAATTGCCGGAACCGACAATCGGAACACTGGTCGCAAGTTATTTCATAGTATTCTTTGTAATCCTTGTCGGGTTCAGCTTTTTCAATCAAAAGCTGCGCGACCGGGTTCAACAAAGCATGATGCGCGTCACCGATCATACGATTGGAATCGTATTCGGAATAATCCGCGGGATTGTGGTTATGGGGTTGGTTTATTGGGGGATGCTTTGGTATTATTCCGAGTCTCCATTGCCCGCCTATGTTGCCGAGGCTCGCACAAGACCGATTATGCAGCTTACTGCGATTAAAATTCATCAATGGTTTATACCCGGCGCGAACAAATTGCTTGACCGCGATATGACCGGTTTAGCATCTGTGCAATCCGCATACGAAAATCTTATCAATCCAAGAATTGAAAAAAGAACGGAAGTGGCAACCGCGGCGACTCCGGATGAAAAGCCGAACATAGAAATCGATGAAGCGGCGCCCGCGCCGGCCGCCCCAGACGCGGACACAAATGTTCTTTTGGCGGATGAATCACCGGAAGAGACCGGCACCGGATACCGCGATTCCGAACGCGATTCTTTAGAAAGCAAATTACTTCAGATAGATAGTATAGAGGAATAGTTAATGATATTTCCAATAAAAGAATCCACAAGATATAATTTCAAGACATATAATGTAAATGGAGGCACTGTACAGAATACACCCGGTTTTGTAACCGCCAAGGGTCTGTGGGATAATTTGAAAAAGACGGGAATATCTGGCAACATAGTCAAACTTGTGATTTCCCAGATTGATTACTTACTTGACCTGGAGCCGAAAAATCAAGACCGTCCGAAGTATAGATACAAGCCGCACAATAACGCGGGCACAATAGACGGTTTTAACGTTTTGAAATCCAAAGAAACAGAACTTATCAATCTT
>WRIM01000069.1 GCA_009782725.1 Alphaproteobacteria bacterium
TTATCTGACCTTTAATATCCGCGAGATGTTTCTTCTATTCACCTCTTCAAAGTTCGCAAACCCGCCGTCATGGTTTCCGATTTTATAGTCGCGCATCTCCATTAACTCTGGCGATATGTCGTATATTTCCCGCACGGTCTCTTTGATTGACGGCAGAATACCCCCCCCCTCGCATTTTAAAACCTCGGCGCGCAGCGAATTGAAGAATATATGGTGAAGCGCAAGGACAAAATTATTATGCATCCTGATATGCAGCTCGCCGTCGGCATCATCGATGCTTTTCAAACCGGCATTCTGCAGATAAAGATAAGGCTTGGACTCATCCGGGCACAAAGTATATTTTCCGAAATCATTTATTATGTACAATTCTCCGCCGTCCGTCCTGTGATAAAGGGTATGGGGACTGAATTCTTTTTTGGGATACTGTTCCAACAATACGGCGAACGAAGCGCCGCCTTCTTTGTATGAAACCAACCTTTTATCTTTTATCTGTTGCCGGAAAGCATCTATAAAATACGCCGCCTCGGAACACTCGTTCAGAAATCCCGGGATTTCCGGATTATCAGAGCCCAGAAACAAAGCATCATATTCGTTATGCGGAAAACATTTCCGCAATGCGCGAAGCATGCTTCCTTCGCATCCCGTATCGACAATGGTCATGGACGCGTCCCAATTTTTGCTCAAACATCTTTGAAGCCGCTCGGTTGAAATCCTGTCGATCATATTATGGGTCAAATAATCCGCGGTCCAATCTGCGCAAACTTTGTATTTCGGCGACGCTTTGCTAAGCGTTTTGGCGGTTTCAGAGAAAATCTCTGCATCGCGCAGGACAAAGCGCACCCGACCCCGCGGTTTCTGAGATATAATCCAATCAATAAAACGCACGCACAGAGGCGCGAATTTTCGGGCGATTTCCGCGACCGCAAGTGCTAGCCGCCGCCCGCCGATATCATTGATAGTATTCTGTAAATCCGGATTCATGCTTATATATTATTACAATACACCGATTTGTCAAGCGATCCGGGTGGGAAAATTTATTATTTACACTCTTCGATCATTTGTTGAATTTCCGCGGCAATCATTAAATCCGTCTGTTTTAATTTCTCAACCGTCGCAAGGCCGTACAATACCGTCGCATGGTCGCGGTCGCCCAATATGCGCCCTATTTCGGCCAATGAAAGGTTTGTCGCGGATTTAAGCGCCGTCATCATAATCATGCGCGCGCGGACGACGGCCGCACGGCGCGATTTCGACGCGATATCTTCGAACGATATGCCAAGACGCGCCGCCATGGCCCGCGCGGACGAAAGCGGTGTTTTTTGTTTGGATAAACAATCCGCCAACAATTTTTCCGCGATATCAACTGTGACATCCGCATTCATAATATCGCGCCACGCAGATATTTTGGTCGACACGCCTGAAACCAAATGCCCGTTCGCGCCAATACGGCCCGACAATGTTTCGGCGACATCCCCCGACACGCCCGCGCGGGTTAACATGTTTTTCCGCACCGCTTTATTCGGCGCGACTAAATCGACAACCAATCCGGACGCCAACACGGACTGCATCCGGCGGTCAAACCCGGAGAGTTGGGCCGGCGCGACATTGGATGTTAAAACAACATTTTTCCCGGATTTCGCCAAATCGATGATAAGCGTCATGAATTCTTCGCTTGTCGCGCGCTTGCCGCATAATATTTGAACATCGTCCAATATAAACGTATCGCAATCGCGTACAAAGTCTTTGAACGCGAACACGGTGCGCATGGTTATCGCGCGTTGAAATTCCGACACGAACCCGGCGCCCGTCATCATCAACACGCGGCCCGCACCGCACGAATTCAAACATTCAGTCAACAAAGTTTTTCCCGACCCCTGGGGCCCATAGATAAAAAGCGGAGAGAACGCGACGGCACCGCACGCGATTTTTTTGCAAGCGGTTAGTGCGAAATTATTTTCATCCGACACGATAAAGTCGTCAAAATTTAAGGTCTGAGGTTTGAGGTTTGAGGTTTGAGGTTCAAATTTATTTTCGACAACGTTATCGTTGGTCGGAATAACGGGCATGGTCTGGGGGGACCGGCCGACGCCAAGATACAATTCAAGACCGAATTCGGCGGCGACCGTGGCAATTATATGAAGATATGCGCTTTTGATAAAATCGGCGGCAAATTGATTGTGAGCGATAACGTTTAAGACGTTCGTTTCAACAGAAAATGATAACGGCGCGATCCAAGAATCAAAAGATGCAGAATCCATGCGCGACATAATCGCAGATTTTACAGAATCCGGATTCAAGACGGATTTTGCATTCGCGCATACTGTTACCATCGCCGTCTCCTTTCCTTCCTGAGATTCGGTTATTTAAAAATTCGCCCGCGATGCGCGCAAATATTTCCAATAACTGAACCCAAAGAACCCGGTTAATATGATTGGCAATTGCCAACTGGTTACGATTTGAAATCTAAACTAAAAAATTCAGTTCTCAAGTAAAAAACACAAAAATATTTTTAAAAAATTTCTTGCCACCGATTCGGTTTTTTGCCCGTTTTCCGCATGGTGTATAGACACTGTATATACGCTGTATATACCTTTAGGCACTAAGTTTTCACGTATCCGCCGTCTTGTTTGACAACCCTTCCGTCCAGCTCCAAGACTACAAGCTCTTGCTTTACTTCGGCCACATTTTTTTTGACAAGTTCTGCCAATACAGATTCAGGCATAGGAATATTTCCCAACTTGCTCAAAATGTCATTTTCAGGCGCATTTTTTTTATTCGAATCTGGCGCGCTTGATTTCGGATTTTCAAAGAAATCTTGCACGCCTTGGCACATTATCGCCTTGCCCTCTTTTATCAACCGATTCGGGCCCATGCTCCTTGGGTCTGACGGATGGCTTGGCACCGCATAAACGGGACGTCCGAACGATACCATAATCTCTGCGGTGGCATTCGCGCCGGACTTTGCATCCGCTTCGCCAAGTATTAACATTTCGGATACAGCCGCAATCCATTTATTTCGGCGCATAAAATTCGCAGGCCCCGGCGTAAACCCAACCGGCATTTCGGATATTGCGCATCCGCGCTCTATAATCTCGTGATACAGCCTTTCATTTTCTGTGGGCCATATATAATCGACACCGCCCGCCAATACCGCGATTGTCTGCGCGTCGCCCGGCACACTTAATGCCCCCATATGCGAAGCCGTATCCGTTCCCATTGCCATGCCGGATGCGACCGCATAATTATTCTGGGCGAATTCGCGCGCTATATCCGACATAAACCTGAGTCCCGCGCCCGTGGCATGCCGCGTGCCGACAAGTGCGACGGTGCGCCGGCGCAAAGCATCGATATTTCCGCGCGCGCTTATCACCGGCGGATGATTCGGAATGTTTCGTAAATTTTCCGGATATTCCGAACATTCGTCGGAAATATAACGAATATTCATCTTGGCCGCGATATCCATTTCTCGCCGGACTGAATCAATAAATTTTGTATCGCATCTTAACGAATCGCAAACGGCCGCCGCCGATCCGAATTGCCGAATCAGTTCGGCGTATTTAACCGGCCCAATGCCGGGGCTTCTCAATATCAAAAGTTTATGGAAAATATCATTCATAAATACGTAACGATTAATACTAATCCGACTGCCAAAAGGCCGACCGCGACCAATGCGATTGCCATTTTCCCCATACTCATTTGCATTTTGGATTCATTGCCATTCATGAATCTTTTTATGTTTTCGCGTTGCGCCCAAAGGCCAAGCACGGCCAACGGAATACAAACAACCCCCGTCCAGAAATTCAACGCGAATCCGAACACTGGCAAAAGTAACCAATTCACCCACGCCGCCAATGACGAATACCCGGTGGATAATCCGACAATCAGCCAAATCAATCCCTGAGTTATAAATACTATGGGGTTTAACGCCAACATATATCCGAATAAAGTGGATACTCCCTTGCCGCCTTTGAATCCCCGCAACCATATCGGGAACATGTGCCCGACAATGCTGAACGCTCCGCAAAGCGCGCCAAATGCCGCGCCGTAAAACCAACCGCCGATTAATACGGGCAAAATGACTTTGGCCATATCAAGCGCCCAAGTTATAACAAAACCGGACAAGCCCATGACGCGCGCAACATTTGTGGCGCCTATGTTACCGCTGCTGACATTCCGAATGTCGCCGCGCCCCGAAAACTTTACCAATAAAAGTCCGA
>WRIM01000070.1 GCA_009782725.1 Alphaproteobacteria bacterium
CCCCCCGTTTTGTCAAGGCAAACCGCAGCAAAACATAAATCGGCATGGCGTTTGAATTTCAGCGTCAAGAATTCGATCGCCAATTTTTTCGACCAATTTTCGCCCAAAGGCGCGTATGCCGCGCGAAAGCATTCCGCCAATTCGGCCAGCATTCGTTTTGAAACGGGAACGGTTTTAATCATAAGCTAATCATAGATATTCTTGATATAAAAATCAAGTTCATCATGAGGCATTTAAAAGGCGCATAATGTTTCTTATGTTAAGGTTTGAAAATTTAACAAATCCATAATATGCGCGTATTATATGATTGAATTATATATTCGACGCATGAATAAGTAAAGCATAAATTCGTCCATATCTAAACCCTTACCCCAAGATTTCCGCGGTTTTTATATAAATAAGTCAACATAAGAAACATTATGCGCCTTTTGTAAAGGAGTTCGAAATGGAAATTATGGGCGATTGGGGTTCCGCGCAATATATAACAAGCCAGGTTTTTACAGGCGTCGCGTATATCCTGCTTGCGGCGACTTACTTTATCACAACACGCTGGAAGCAATTGGCCACTACGATGACAAGCAATGTTACTATGGGCATCGGCTTTGCATTGCTTGGCGGGTGGGTTGCCGTCGGCATGGTCGTCGTAGCGCTTGCCCGCGATACGGTCAGCAGTATTATTAACGTCCGCCGCGAAAAGAAATCGACCACAGAACAAATGAAGAATACGCGGTCGGATTGGGCGTGGTTGGCCCTTTGGATAAGCGCGATTACCGTCATCATGCTTTTCACGCACGAAGGATTTATGACGATGTTTGCTTATTTTGCGACGTTGACGTTCACGATTTCAATATGGCAAAAAAATCCGCTTATCTACCGACTGCTTGGCGTTTTGGTCGGAATATTCTGGATAATTTATAATGTGGTGATTCACAGCTTTGTAGGTATGACTTTGGAATCGGCATTATTGATTTTCGTCATCGCTGGAACAATTGTTTATATAAAGAACATGAAAAATAAAAGTATAAAGAAATAATTTATAACTCTATATTTTCCAATAATTCTTCGATGCGCTCGCCGGTTTCAAGCGTGGCGTCATAAACAAACTTTATATTCGGGACGAATTTTTGATTCATGCGGCGCGCCAATTCATGGCGGATAGTCGGGGTCAATGCATCAAGGCGTTTCTGAACGGCCGCGTCGAACCCGTCGCCGTTGACCCCGCGGAAATAATACCAAATCCGCGCGAATTGAAGTCCCCCGGAAGATTCCGCGCCCACGACAGACACGCGCGAAAGCGTTTCGTCTTCGCCGTAATCGTCACGAAGTATTTCCGCGACAAACCGTTGTACGGTGCTTGCGATGCGTTCGCCGCGGTTGGAATTAGTTTGCTTTTTCATCATGCCGCGACCCGAACCCCTTCAAGGCAATAGCTGATAATCCTGTCCAACATATTGTTTCTTTCACGATACATGCTGTTCAAAAGTTTCTTTTGTTCTTGCGTCATTTCATTTAGTATCACCGAATTAACCCCGATGAGTATCCAATCTCTGTAATAAAGCAAATTGGTTGTGGTTCTAAATAGCGCTGAGTCTTTTGACAAGCCGTTGGGCAGCGAGTAGTTAAAAAGCGCCACCGTGCCATTATACATCTTTGTCCATAATTCTATATGTTCGTTCAGATTATTTGATGTAGGTTTTATGCCGTCCACGTCCATTATGACATGCATTTTTTCTTCATGGGTTTTTGCATTTCGCAGCGGCTTCATCATATTATATAATTCTGGATTACGTTTTACTGGCTTTTGCATTTTCGAGTCCTTTCAGTTTGCCTCATTCTCTTTATATTTAGATTGTATTACATAAAATTTTCATTTACAATCGGAAAAATTCAGGCCGGGGCCCCCATGAAACTTCAAGAATATCTTTTAAAACATTCCGATTCCAAATGGGCCGTTTGGGTTGTGTTCTTTATGACTTTGGCCGATTCGATATTTTTATTCGTGCCGCCCGAAGTGTTTATGACCCCGCCGATTGTGGCGAACAAGAAGAAAGCCCTGCCTGTCGTTATCGCAGCAAGCGTTGGTTCGATTATCGGCGCGATTATCACGTACGCGATCGGAATGTGGCTTTTCGAGTCTGTCGGTGGTTGGCTTATCAACACGTTTTCAAGTCCGGAACAGTTTTTGGCGGCCAAGGAGATGTTCACGCAATACGGTCTTCTTATCATACTTATCGCGGCGTTTACACCGGTGCCGTATAAATTATTGACGCTTGTTGCCGGGTTTATAGGGTTTAATCCATTATTATATTTGGGATTTACGGCCATTGGGCGGGCAATGCGTTTTGCGGTCGCGGGGTGGCTGCTTTGGCGGTTTCAAGAGCAAGCCAACAAAATCGTTAAGAAATATTTCTGGCCCCTTGCAATTGCAGCGGTTCTTGCCGCAGTGATCGGAGTCTTTTTATTGGGGTTGCTTTAATTCCCTCTTGCTAATTCATTAATACCGGTATATCATTGCCGCAGGAATTACACATTATGAATCAGAAAAATATAAGAAACTTTGCGATAATCGCGCATATCGACCATGGGAAATCTACGCTTTCCGATCGGATTATCGAATATACCGGCGGGTTAGAATCGCGCGAGATGAAGGCCCAAGTGCTGGACAGCATGGATATCGAACGCGAGCGCGGGATTACTATCAAAGCGCAAACGGTGCGTTTAAATTACAAAGCGCGCAACGGCGAAACATATCAATTGAATTTAATGGATACGCCGGGGCATGTGGACTTTACTTATGAAGTATCGCGGTCTTTGGCCGCGTGCGAAGGCGCGTTATTGCTGGTCGATGCAACCCAGGGGGTTCAGGCACAAACTTTGGCGAACGCGTATCTTGCAATCGATAATGATTTGGAAATATTGCCCGTATTAAATAAAATCGATTTGCCGTCAAGCGACGTTTGCGCGGCGCGCGAACAAATTGCGGATGTGGTCGGCCTTCCCGTCGACGATGCGCTTTGCGTGTCGGGAAAAACAGGCGAGGGCGTTTCGGAATTGTTAGAGGCAATCGTGCAAAAATTGCCATCTCCGCGGGGCGACGCGACGGCGGTGACGCGCGCTTTGTTGGTGGATTCTTGGTATGATTCTTATTTGGGCGTTGTGATTTTGGTGCGCGTGGTCGACGGGTCTCTTGCCCGCGGTCAAAAAATAAAGTTCGGGCACACGGGCGCGGAATATACGATTGATAAGATCGGATATTTTACGCCGAAAATGGTGAATGTCGATAAATTGGCAACGGGAGAAGTCGGATTTATAATCACCGGCATGAAGACAATTCACGATTGCAAAGTTGGCGATACCATTACGGATACAAATGCGAATGTTCAACCGCTTCCGGGTTTTAAACCAAGCATTCCCGTAGTGTTCAGCAGTTTCTTTCCGGTCGAAGCCCAAGATTATCCGGTTTTGCGCGAATCGGCAGAGAAATTGGCGCTGAACGATGCTTCGTTCGTGTTTACTGTGGAAAAATCATCTGCGCTGGGCTTTGGATTGCGATGCGGGTTTTTGGGTTTGCTTCATATGGAGATTATTTCGGAAAGACTCAGCCGCGAATTTAATCTGAATTTAATTAATACTATTCCCTCTGTGCTTTATAAAATGCATCTTCGCAACGGCACGATGATTGATTTGGAAAACCCGGCCGATATGCCAGAGCCAACGACAATCGATTCAATCGAAGAACCTTGGGTTCGCGCGACAATCATGTTGCCAGACCAATATTTGGGCGGCATTATGGCGCTTTGCGCGGAGCGTCGCGGAATCCAAGAAAATATGTCGTATGTCGGGCGTCGCGCGGTTTTGACTTATATGCTGCCATTGGCGGAAATTGTTTTTGATTTCTATGACCGGGTGAAATCTTTGACATCCGGGTATGCAAGTTTCGATTATGCTTTGTCTGGGTATCAAGTTTCCGATTTGGTCAAAGTTTCGATTTTGATAAATGAAGAAAATGTCGAACCTTTGTCGTTCCTTTGCCACCGTTCATTTGCGGACAAACGCGGCCGTCAGATTGTGGAAAAATTAAAAGATTTAATTCCGCGGCATCAATTCAAAATCCCAATCCAAGCAGCCATAGGCGGCAAGATTATCGCGCGCGAGACAATCGCGGCATTCCGCAAAGACGTTACCGCAAA
>WRIM01000071.1 GCA_009782725.1 Alphaproteobacteria bacterium
GCCAATTTTAGTATCGCCTTTTTAAAACAAAAACGTCTGGGTTTCAATTTCGTCCCAGTTATCTTTGTCGGTAAGCGCTTCGGGGCGTTCGATCGCGGGCAAATCAAGCCGCGAAAATCCGGCGGTTTTAAGCACCGATTGCATGCGCCTTGCGCATTCGTCGAAACATCGTTGCTGAACCGGGAGCAATTCTATAAACCCCGACAGCGGTTTTGTTGGTTTTAAATCTGACATGTCAAATTCCTTTTATTATTTTTTTTATTATAGCACAATGCGCACGCATTGGCAAAGGGTTACGCCGCATTCGCGGCCGCATATATATATGATAAAGACGCTATAAACAGTTGCCCCGGCGGGCATGATAAAAGGAATGAAAAAGAATCGAATATGTTTTCATAACAAGTTCAGCATAAAACAAAATTTCCAAGATTTCAATAAAAATCCCCCAGCGCATATCTTCTTATGGCGTCCAGTTTGAAAAATATGCATCAACCATCCATAAATCAGCTGGGTTTTCAGGTCCCTCTGCAACACTACCGTTAAGAGTAGAACATGTCCAAGCGCATGCGCCTCTGCAATTATAATAACTGCCTGGGCCTGGGTGCGCATAATTTGTTACAGTTCCTATAATCGCATTAAAACGACTGTCAGAAACGCCGTTTATAGTGCAAACACAGCCATTGTTGCCGGATATGCATGCTGCTGTCCCATTCAACGTTACGGTTATGGGCGTCAGCACGCATCCGCTTATCTGCCATGTGGCAGACCAAAGTCCATTAGTCCGACTATAGGTATAAGAATCTGGGTCTGCGCCAACCAGAGTATAAACGCATTCCGGCGGATTTCCGACAGAATAAACGGTGCCGCCATAGTTTATCTTTACTACCGGACTGGGCAGATTAGCGCTTGTCATCGGGGCATAGTATTTTGTTCCATTAATCAAGACAACCAATGAAGGGTAAGTGGTTTTTGTTACAGACAGCGGAATAGACGCATTTTGGTAACGGAGAACAGCGGCATTTACATTGCCAACTATAATGAACAAAAAGCTAAACAGGGTTGGGAATATCCCGCAAGATATTACTTTTAACGCCCCCCCCCCTAGATTTCTGGGTATTTTCCATGATTAATCTTTCTGTTAAATTTAAAATAATATTATAAAAATAACAAACATCGCACAAGAGAAAAATAAGTTCGAATAAAAATCCCGCTTGTTATTTTTTTGCGTATTATTTAGAATTCAAATATGCGCCGTTACTTACTACTTACTACTTGCTACTTACTACTTGCGCTGCCGCTGGCGGCGGCGCAGATAATCGCCACGCCCGGAGGAACGCCGGTGGCGGGATTGGCCGGCGATTTGGCGCCCGCGCAAAATTATTGGATGAGCCCCATAGCATTTAACGCCGCAGAGCCGTTTATGAACGAACGAATGAGGAACGAGCTTCGCCCGCGGGGCACAGCATACGCCGTAAATCCGTCCGCAGGCTTTGCCCGCGTCGCAACGGGAACGCAAATCACGCCGGTGTCAAACTTTGTACCGGCATTATCGGGGGACAGCCGCGCCCGCGCCGCCGCCGGCCGCGATAATGCGCGCGCTTTGAATTATTTCGGCCCGCCCGCGTCAAATATGGCGCCTGCGACAAATGTGGTCGGGGTTTCCGCGCCGTTACAGAATACAAGCATGCAAAGACGCACCGTCGCGCGGGCCGCTGCGCCCGCCGGAAATGCGGCGCGGGCGGCGACGCCCATGGCGCAGCCCGGGAATGTCGCGCGTGCCGGGACAAATATTGCGCCTGCGGCGAATAATGCCGCCGCGCGCGGACAGAACGCATCCCAGCAACGCCGCGTAGTTGCGCGATCGGCAAGAACAGATTCGGTCAGCGGCCGCACTGTCGACACGGCCGTAAGCGGCCAATTCGTTGCGAATGTTTCCGCGGAACGATGCCTTGCCGATTATACGGATTGCATGGACGGTTATTGCCGGCGCGAGGGGACTTTCTATAATAGATGTTATTGCAGTCCGCGACTTGCCCAAATAGATGCCGAATTCAAGCCCGCGATTAACGCAAGTCTTGAGCAAATAATGATTCTTATGCATGGAAACGGCGTCGCGGGAATGTCGGATTTGGAATTGGAAGAATTATGGGAGAGCACTTTTACCGGAAACGTATATGGAAATTCTTTGGCATCGCTGAACGCGTCGTTGGCCAATATCGATTGGGCGGACTTTGAAAGCCGGGCGCGGGGGCAAACCGCATTCGTCACCGGGCACGACTTTTGCGTTCAGCATTTAAAAGGATGCTATTACATGGCGCAAAACATGAAGTCAATATATCGTTCGGAAATCGCGCGCGATTGCGCGGCGTATGAAGTATACCTTGAAAGATTAAAGACCGCCGCCGAATCCGCTGTGCGGGAATTGGGCGGGAGTTAATTTGTGTCGCCCCCGGCCTGCGCCGGGGCTAAAGGCGCGCGACGCCACTTTACGATTTGAGATCCCGGCCTTCGCCGGGATGACGATTCTCAAAATAAAAAATCAAATGATTTTTGTTCGTTAGGTCAGCTTGGCGGTGGTGGGTGACCCGACGTGTATAAATAATACACGAGGGTCGCGCAACGCCGCCAATGTGATTTCAGACGGGAAAATTAGTTACCCGTTCATAGCGTTGAAGAAGTCTGCATTCGTTTTAGTGGTGCGGAGTTTATCGAGAAGGAATTCCATCGCCTCCAGCGTGCCCATTGGGTTGATGATGCGGCGAAGCACCCACATTTTCGATAAAATATCTTTGCCGACAAGTAAGTCTTCCTTGCGGGTGCCCGAACGCGTGATATCGATCGCGGGATAGACACGTTTGTCGGACAATTTGCGGTCAAGTATGATTTCGCTGTTACCCGTGCCTTTAAATTCTTCAAATATAATTTCGTCCATTTTCGACCCGGTTTCGACAAGCGCGGTTGCAATAATGGTAAGGCTGCCGCCCTCTTCTATATTCCGTGCCGCGCCAAAGAATCGTTTCGGGCGTTGCAAAGCCTGGGCATCCACACCGCCCGTTAAAACTTTGCCGGATGACGGCATGACGGTATTATAAGCACGCGCAAGACGAGTAATAGAGTCCAGCAAAATCACGACATCTTGGCCGCCTTCGACGTATCTTTTTGCTTTTTCTATCACCATTTCTGCAACTTGGATATGACGCGCGGCGGGTTCGTCGAAAGTGCTGGACACGACTTCGCCTTTGACGCTGCGCTTCATGTCGGTGACTTCTTCGGGGCGTTCGTCTATCAGCAATACGATTAATTTCGCTTCGGGATAATTCGTGGCCACAGAATGCGCTACGTTTTGAAGCATCACGGTCTTACCCGTGCGGGGCGGCGCGACAATCAGGCTGCGTTGACCCTTACCCGTGGGCGATATAAGGTCGATGACGCGCGCGGAAAGATTGCGGCCTTTGTCCGTGTCCAATGGAACCTCCATAGTCAGCATTTTATCCGGATAAAGCGGCGTCATATCGTCGAACGACACGCGGTGGCGAAGTTTTTCGGTATGGTCGCCGTTCACGCGTTCGATTGAATCCAGCGCGAAATAGCGTTCGGATTCGTTTTGCGGCGCCTGAATCTGGCCTTCGACATAATCCCCGGTTTTAAGGCCGTATTTTTTAATAAGGTTCGGCGAGACATACAAATCGTCCGGCCCGGCCAGATAGTTTGATTCCGGCGCGCGAAGGAATCCAAAGCCGTCCTGCATTCTTTCAAGAACGCCGTCGCCGATAAGCACGGTCTTTTTGTCCAACGCATGAATGCGCATAACCGCAAAGCGAAGTTGTTGGACGTTCAGCTGGGACGCGTTTTCCATGCCCAGTTCTTCTGCGATTTTAAGCAACTGCGGCGCGGATTTAGATTTAAGTTCATTTACGTGCATTGTAAAACTCCGTTTTAACTAACAGCTAACAACTAGCAACTGATAACCAAGCCATTAGAAATTAAATTTATTTTTTGGAAAATAACCAGAACGAATGTTCTTGGTACATATTATATAGTAAATATACAGAAAAGTCAAGGTTATTGGTGCCACTACCCCGGCGGCTATGCCGCCACCCCTTCGCCAGCGAAGGGGAATTGCGCGCTCATTTGGCTCGGTCTAAAGTCCCCTTCGCTGGCGACGGGGTGGCA
>WRIM01000072.1 GCA_009782725.1 Alphaproteobacteria bacterium
CTCATAGCTGGGGCGCAGCGGCTCGAACGCATGGACGCGCTTCGCGCCGCCTATGCTTGCCCAATAAATGCTGTGGTTTCCGATATTTGCGCCCAAATCCAGTATCACAGCATTTGGGGGAATCCATTCGGCGCATTTTTCCAAAATGTCCAGTTCGAAAAAGTTATCGGAATCGACGATTATTTCTTGGATATAATCCCACGGATATTGCGGCACATGCATGCGAATTCCGGTCGGCATAGTCCAAATATCGCCGCGCGAATTCAAATGTATTTTCTTGGTGATAAATATCGGGGTTATATGCGCCATTTGGTTTAAAGCGTTTAATTGGCCGGTTAATATATTTAAAGATTCATATAATTTCTTGAACATTATAATCTCACAAAAGTAATCCCGAATATTCTCAGGCGGTTTTCAGAAGTCCGAATAAACCAATAATTTGTTTTATTATTCGAATATTTCTTTTCGTGTTTTACGAAATCGCGCGTAGTCCAGCCCAGCTCTTCGGCAAGTTGTTCGAAAAATATATATGATTTATAATTTGCCGGATAATAAGGCTTTATCGAATAATAATGATGTATCGCGGGCGCGCCATCCATATTGTCCGGAATTTTTCCGGGAATACAGTTGTACCGCATGGACAGTTTCATTATCTTGCCGTCAAGCGCGACATTGATTAAATCTTGGTCAGGATATACAAGGTTAAAGTCTACCTTCATAATATCCGGCATTTTCGCAAGATTGATTAACAGCACGCCGGAATTGATATACGTCCCGCTGTGTATTTTTTCTGCCAATAATTGCCGAATATGTTTATCGATATGGTCCAAAGTACTGTAATCCGGAACCCCTGCCATAACATTTTCGCCCATATCTGTTTCAAACAATTCCGTTAAATCGTCCAGAACGATAGTATCAGAATCAAGATAAATCATACGTTCGGCACCCGGGAATATTTTATGCGCGAAAAGGCGATAGAATATAACGGGGCTCCACCGAACAAAGTCAACCGTGCGATTTGGGTTTTCGCACTCTTGCACCGGCCGCCAGACAATGTTGCATCTAAAACTTTGAACCAATCGCGCAATTTTGCGCCGCCCGCGTGTTCCGGGCGCAACCATACAGTAAAATGTGTATTTGGATTCTGGCCGCTTGGATTTCAATGCGGAAAGGATAGAGACCGCCGCAAGCTTCCAAAATTTGGTATCGAAAGAATAAAGTATATTTACCATTGCAGAAACCAAGCGAATATTCGGTTTTTGGTTGTCAGATATTTCTTTGGGATTAGCTTTAAGCATTCGCGCAGAACTTGCCGCGCATGCTCTTGGTGAAGTTTATATTGGGACGGCCGAAATATCGTTTCTGTAAGAAGGTATTTAAAGCTTCCGTTCATATACCGTTTCCAGAAATCCATATCGTATTTATCCAAAAGATTGTTTCTTATATGCCGGAATAATGGAATAAAGAATTCAAAGCATTCTTTCGAGAAGGCACCGCTTGTCACGCTGTTCGTGTGTGCCCGGTGATATGTCGATATCGCCGGGGTTTCCACGAATTTGGACGATTTGTGGCAGATATCCAGCATAAAGCAGATATCATCCCCGGCGCCTGTGAATTCTGGAAGAAAGCGGGTGTCGCCGATCATGTCGCGTCTATAAATTCTTCGCCATATCCATACCCAGTTAAAGGATTTGCCCATGGACATGTGTTCGTTCGCGCGCGCCTGCCACGAAAATGGCGGCGGCGATACGGCCGCATTTTCCATGGGTTCGAATTTGAAATAATCGGGAACTATCATGGTTTGCGCGCCTGCCATATCTGCATCGGTCGACGCGGCCATATTTACCAATAACTCTAATGCGGTTTGGACAAAGCAATCATCGCTGTCCATAAATGCGATGTATTCGCCGGTTGCAACGTCCAACCCGTCATTGCGTGTTACAGAAATGCCAAGGCATTTGTCGTGTCGGATTAAACGAAATCGTTTGTCTTGCTTGCAGTATTTTTGAATAATGTCGACGGAATCATCCGTGCTTGCATCGTCTATGATAATGCATTCCCAATCGCGGAAAGTCTGTGTCCTGACGGATTCAAGACAGTCCGGCAAAAACCGGGCGTAATTCCGATTTGGAACAATAATTGATACGCGCGGCATGGCTTACGGCGTCCAATAACATCTGTTTTGAAAGTGAAATGTACCAATCGGAGAGCCCCACAGTACGCTAGCCGTGTCC
Organism: Alphaproteobacteria bacterium; assembly: GCA_009782725.1. Lineage (GTDB taxonomy): Bacteria > Pseudomonadota > Alphaproteobacteria > Rs-D84 > Rs-D84 > WRCC01. The sequence continues at coordinate 2,235 of WRIM01000072.1, forward strand.
ATAAAGCATTTTTCAATACCGCAACTTCCCGTTCCAGTCTCCCATATCCACAAATTCTGACCCCAAGAGTTCAATTGCCCGATGCTACAGTCTCCTTTTGCAACCATGCTTGCATTACATGGCTGACACGCATAGACATACCCGCATGGCCAAATTCCCACGCTTTGTCCTTTGCCGCCGGACGGGCCATCCATGCTTGGACAATCCACGCAAGTGAAATTGCCGGTGGTGGCATTAAATGATCCCCCATACTGATTATTACCGCAAGTCATGGTTCTGTTTGAATTAAACGCGGTTGGACACGCGACACCCCATGCCTCTTTCTTATACGCAAACATTACGATGACGGTGATTGCCATAGAAAATAGTTTTGTTATTAACCTCATTCCTTTTCTCCTTTCTTATTTATTCTTTTATTTGCTTCGGCTGCTTGTCAGTTGTTGGATAATATCCACATTCTCTGGCGCGGGGGACAATGGTGATATTGCCGGTTTCCACTCGTTCAAGAATCGTTTTGCTTTGTCGTCAAAGCCCGGAACACTCGCCGTTATCTTTTTCATCAATGCCGAAAACTTTTTGTTATCTAATATCTTTCTCATCGTCGCAAAGTCCTTGTCGGTCAGCATCGAGCGGATATTAATATCCTCGCCTTCGACCGTGAACGACCACATGTCACCCATAATCTTTTCAAACGTTTCCATTTCCCCGCCGGTCAGCCGGATTATCAATTCTTCCGTCACCTCTCGGCCCGCTTCATGCTGGGCGTATATGCCGTTTGTCTTGCGAAGCTGATTCAGCGTGCGGCCCGGAATATGCGATTCCAAGTATCCCATTTTCGCAATCGTTTCGAACATCTCAACGGTGCAAAGGAACAATTCGCGCGCTTCTTCCGGGCCCATATGCCTTTCTTTTAAAACCTTGGCCTTGTTCCGATGAAGCCAATTCGCATAGCGTTTCGGCACCCCGGTAAGGTTGGTTTCTATATAACCCTTGCGCATATCGTTCGCAAAGGTCGTGACCGGCAATTCATAGATATCCGCGACCGCAAACGCGCCCAGCAAGTCTCCGGTCGCCAAAAATACTTCCCGAATGGCGATCATCTCGGCCGCCAAAGACCACATCTCGTCGTTAAGATAGAACTCTTCGATTTCTTTGACAGTAAAGCCCAGCTTGGACTTTGTGTCGCCCATGCCGTGCCCCAACACTTCGTGGATAAGATGTATGGCAAGACGCCGGTTAATCTTATTCGCGCGGTCTACGGCCCGGTCATAATCCTTTTGATGCTTGCTATACTCGTCGCTGATCTTTACAAAGTTCAAATGCACGGATTTGGTAATATCGTTGTATCCGCCGACAAAATGATTGTCTATGTCCCAATGGCTTTTGTAATATATGGTGTCTATGACCACGGGAATCATGCCAAGTTTTCGGGCTTCTTCGGGGGTTATGCTGTCCGCGGCAGAGAGTTTTTGAAGTTTTGCCACGAACTCGTCCGGTGAGGGCCACATTTGTTTGCCGCTTTTGATAAAGTTCAAAATGTTCAAACTGTCCGGAGAGACAAAGAACGGCTTTGCATCAATACCCGCACCCGTATCCAAAGACTTTTTGCCGTCATCCGCGCTGATTTTTGTCTTTTTGGGCGGCTTTGTAGGTTTCGGAGACTTTGGCTCTTTGGGTTCTTTGGGCTTTTTCCCCGACTTTTGTTCGGCCAACCCCGCGGCACGGATTTTTAGAGCGTCAATTTTCGAAAGAGGCCACAGGTGTTTCACGGTCAAGGGGGTGATGACTACTGGGATTTTCGTCGGGTTTGCGGGATCTGTCGGGTGAGAGGGGGCTGTCGGGTTGGACGGGGCTGTGGTCATCTCGATTCTTTTCCCTTCACCGCGGGCGAAGGCCGGGGCTGTG
>WRIM01000073.1 GCA_009782725.1 Alphaproteobacteria bacterium
AATGGCTTGTCCCGTGGAATCCATAGCGACGCACGCCCAATTCCCGATACCAAGCGGCCGGCACCGCGTAACGAAATGCGGAATCCGGCATGGTTTGATGAAATGCGGTGTCGAATACTGCGACTTGCTTTGCATTGGGCAACAATTGTTGGGCCACTACGATTCCGACAAGGTTGGCCGGATTATGCAAAGGTGCCAACGGCGCCAATTCTTCGATTGTGCGAATAACTTCGTCATTGACTTCGACGGATGATTTAAATTTATCGCCGCCATGCACGACGCGATGTCCAACGCCCGCGATTTCGTTCATGTCTATTCCCGCATCGCGCAGCATGAACATAACGATGTTCAACGCTTCGTTATGGTCTTTCATATCCGCGTCTTTCCGCTGTTTAGAGCCGTCAGAAAATTTTTGCACGGCGAAAGAGCCGGCTTCGCCGATTTTTTCCACATTGCCGGATATAGCGGAAACTCTCGTTTCCGAATTGAACAATTGATATTTAAGCGTTGATGAGCCGCAATTCAGCGCAAGTATGTATGGCATTATGTGTCCCTATGGTTTTTCAATTAAAGCGGGATTTTAATCGCAAGATACGCAAAAGTCAACCACGGAATTCAATCCTGGCGCGCCCGGCAACAAAATAATATACAATGTGTCGGACAACCAAAAGGAGACAGCATGAAAAAACTTGCAATATTAACGTCCGTCTTGGCATTGACCGCCGTTGTGGCGGGATGTTCGGGCACGAACAGAAATAACAATCTTGCCGATACCAAATGGGTTCAAACTCACCAAGACGCCGATGTGACGCGTTTGTCCGCGCGGATATTCAATCGCGGTATCGAACAACAAGAAATGGGCCGCATAGCATTTACGGAACGCGAAGAAGGCCTTCAAATGCGCATCTCTCTTCGTGATGTCCGCCCGAATACCGAATACACGTTCAGAATATTCGAAGCCACCGGATGCCCGAAAACAGGCGCAGGCCCGGCGACATCCGGCAAAGAGCTTGTCTGTCGCGGCATAATGATGCCGACCGTTCGCTCTGACGCAGACGGCCGCATCAATGCGACGTTTATGACTACGGGCATAACCGCGGCCGATTTAGAGCAATCGAAAATCAGCCTTGTCCGCATGAACGCCGACGGAACAGAATTCCGCGCGGCATGGGGAACTTTGCGTGAACGCGGCATATTTTAATAGCAATAATTATTATTTATGAAAATACAGGAGACTGAGTCTCCTGTTTTTCTTGACCTATTAAGCCAAAATATGGTATATGGTATAATTAGGATGAGATGTTATAAAGTCTTAATTTTTGCGACCGTTATTTCTGCGTGTTTGCCCGTATTGGCGGCCGACGAGCCGCCCGTGGTCACAAGCACGAACTATGTCGACACCGGATTGGCATTGAAAGCAAATATATCGTCGTTAAAACCGGTCGCGTTTTCGGGCAGCTATAATGATTTGATTGACAAGCCGAATCCAAACGATTCGTTCGCCGCATTGTACGAAGTGCGATCGAACTCTATTTCCAATGCTGCGACGAACGACGACTTTTGGATTGATATGGATAACTTAAGATTCCGCGCGTATAAGGCATCGACGACAAATTATTGGGGCCTTCGCATTGTGAATAACACTGGGGCTGCGATTAATTATGCTTCCCGCGGCCAGCATATATATTCTGGTATGCAGATAAATAACAAAGAAGGCACCTTTGCATCCGGCACGGAATTTAACCCGGATACCGAAGCTAATGACGTAGGATACAGCCGCGGAGACGTCTTTATCACGCACTTTTTCGACACCACGAACATGCATTTATACAGGTGGACAGTGCACGTGAATGTAAGCAATGCGATTATGTCTGTGGAAAAATTACACTAGTAACCCGTTATCCAAAACTATTTGAACGGCCGAAGATATATTTTTCGTCCGCATTTCATCGGCGGAAAGCACGGCATACTCGATGCATTTGTTCGGCTCCATGATTTTAAATTCTGAAAAGTCCGCGGATGCCGCGTACCAATGCCCCCGCCACATTTCGCCCGAGAATGTCAGTTCGGCTTCCAAAATCAAACCGATTTCACACGCGTTCAGATTTGTTTCTTCGGTCAGCTCGCGCGCCGCGGTGACGGACGGGTCTTCGTTTGGTTCGACTGTGCCGCCCGGAAAGTTCCATACGTCATTTTCGCGGAAATTATCGCGCACCTCGCGCATCAGCAAATATTTGTTTGGAACAGCTTCAATAATAACGCGGACAAATTGTTTCATGGGAATGGGCTTATAGTTTGTTTATCTAAAAAATCGTTTTGCGAATTCTCGGCCGGCGCCGGATTTTAAATATTTTTCAAATTTGGCTGCTTTATCACGACTATCAAGCGCAAAGTAAGCAATTATCTTCCAAGGCATGAATTTTGATGTATGTGGAACACCGCCGCTGTTGTGAGTTTGAATTCTATTTTTAATGTCCGATGTTAACCCGGTGTAGTATTCATTCGGATTTGATATGCTTTGCAAAATATAGACGTAATGCATTTCGTCCTCCTACGCCCGTTGGGCTCCGGCGGACAGCCTTGTTCTCAAAAGCTCATCCGGCCTGCAGCCATTTTTGCAAAATGGCTGGCTTGCCAGCCGGAGTTCGCTTGCGAACGAAGGCTGGTGGATGATATTGGACTCGAACCAACGACCCCTTCGATGTGAACGAAGTGCTCTACCAACTGAGCTAATCATCCGATGCGGAACATTATATTTATTTATCGGGGGATTTCAATCAATTTTTTTTAAAAGTTAATCTTTGCGCCGACGCGAAATTGGTGACCGTTTGGAACTATTCCGCGGTCGCCGAATATGTCTTCATCTATTTTCGGCGAAAACGCATAGAAATAGCGGTATCCGAAATCAATGCTGAAAGTTTCATTGAACTCAAGCGCCACGCCGGCGATCGCCGCAACCGCGGGCGTATATTTCTTGCCCAAAGTATGCCCGGCCGCGATTGTCGAATCACTCAAAGAATTATGCGTAACGCCGCCGCCCACGCCGACAAAAGGCACCAAGAATTGAGAGCGCAAGAACGCGAACCTGTGATTTACCCGCGCGTCGATGATCGCGTTCAGCATGAATGCGTCGCCCTTTATGGATATTTTATCAACGCTTCCCCCGCCTATGCCGTAATTCGCGCCAAACCGATAGTATTCGAATTCTGTGCGAAACCAATCCACCCAACGAACGCCGATTCCAACATCGAACGAAGTATCCGTATCGCCGCGCAAAATAGTGCCGGTTCCGGTGCCCGGAATGCTAAGGTTTGCGTTCTGCCACCATGCGGTTACAAAGTCGGCCTTGATATAAAATCGGTTTTCGCTTGCGAATGTTTTGGGTTTTTCGCGGCCGGTTTCTTCGTCGAAATTGTTATAGCTTTTCGGTGCCTGAACACGATAGTCGACGCGCGCGTTCGCGGCGGTGGCGCATAGAATAAACGGCAAAATGAAAATAATTTTCTTCATTTAAAAATTCACCCGTATTGTTGCCATTATATTGCTGACATTTATTACATTGCTTTTTATACCGCCGCCCCACCCGAATTTATCCGCGATATACATCTGATATTGATATGCCAAATCGATTCCCCAAGTATCGGTAAACATAAAGTTTATACCCGCATCCGCCCGCGGCGCCGCGAAAAAGCCGCGTCTTCCCTCTATCCAAATTCCCAAATCTGTATCCGCATTATCGAATGCAAATCTTCCGGCCCCAATTCCAATCCCGACAAACGGGATTAGTGTTCTTTTTCGCACCACGTCGCCGGTCGGATTATACCGGCTTCGCAAATCAAAATACAACATCCCAGAAATCGCATTCGATGCCGCGGACAATTCATGAGGCGCGGCCGCCCATTCTGTGTCTTTATCAAATCGGAATCCATTATGTTGAAAATTTATTTCTGTGCGCACATACGCGGATATGTTCAAGCCCAGCCCGACAGACACCGAATACCCGTCGCGTATTCCGGAATCTCCCAAAGGAGATTTTGCATCGCCCGATAAGAATCCCAAAGTATA
>WRIM01000074.1 GCA_009782725.1 Alphaproteobacteria bacterium
GGTTGCGCCAATGTACTATTACGATGCCGAATACGCGGACGAAGGCTATTATCCCGAAGAAATTATCGAAGAAACTTTGGCCGCGCCGCAACCGGCGCCCATGCCCCAAGTTCCGAACCAAAGGGCGACGACGATCACGCGCAACGTAAATCGTCCCGGTGCCGCGCCGTCTAATGCGCCGCGTAATACCGCGCCAAGTCGCGCCGTTGCCGCGCGCGCCGCTGTGGCGCCCGTGACGGCCGGGGCCGCACCCGCTACGCGCAGTCGCGCCGCGTCCGCTCAGCAAGCAACAACGATAAACGCGCCCGTCGCCGCACAGGCAAACGCGAATGCCGTTGTTCGCCGCACGCCGGTGCAAAACGTCAATGCCGCCCGCGCGGGTTCGTTGTATAATCCCACAAACATAGCGTATGCCCCCGGCACCGGCGCAACCGGCGGCCGCGTCAGTGTTGTCGCCCCGGTTATGGGATTCACAAACACGGCTGAAAGAAGGACAAGCACGATACGCTCTGGCTCTACGAATGCCGGCACCGCGGCCGAGCTTGTAACCGGGCCAACAATGGAAGAGATTGCAAACCTTTCCGATTTCTGTCGCGCGCAATTCTTCGCATGCATGGACGGATTCTGTGATATATTGGATGATAATCAGGGTCGCTGTTCGTGCAGTCCGCGCATAACAACATATGCAAGAACGGAAAAAGCTTTGAAAGAAGCGACCGAAGAACTTCAAAATGTTGCAATCAAAATACAATACATCGGCCTTACCAAGGATGAGGTCGCGTCATTGTTCCGCGCCACCGAAGCCGAAGAGGCGATGCGCGGCACCCAGGATACAAGCCAATTAAAAGCCGACCTTACCAAAATAGAAAGAATGGTATTGGATATTCGCCCGGCGACCTCCATTGAGTCGGAAAACGGATTCGACTTGCTGAATATGCTGGCCAATAATTTCGAATTCGACAGCGGGTTCGACATACTTGCGCTTTTCGGCGGCGGCACGCGCGACAATATAATCAACCAACGCGGCGCTGATCTTTTCAAAACGGCGACGACGCGCTGTACTTCGGCGGTATTGAACAATTGCCGGGCCCAGGGGATAGACGTGACGATTATCTCGAACGCGTATGATTTGGAAATCGATCGCCAATGCATAGTATACGAACGCATGCTGGAAGATTCCAACACCCAAATGCGCCGCACGGTTCGCAACGCGAACAGCGTGCTTCAAAGGGCGCGCCTTATCGTAGAGCAAAACAAGAATGTGTACGACATGCGCGGATGCGTCAATGCTCTTGATAACTGCATGCAGAACGAATTCGTATGCGGCACGGATTACGAAAACTGTCTTGACCCGTCCGGCCGCTATATGGCGAACGGCCGCGTTATCGTCGGCTCGCAACCGGGCGTTCCGGGCGGCGCGATGCTTGGCGGAGTATACGACGCATGGGGATACAAAGCGACTGGGAACAGCGTTATCAATCCATGGGGCATTGCGACCACTCCGAATTCCGCTTGCACCACGGGGGATAAATTGGGCGCCGTGCGAACAATCGACGGCAAGATTATTTGCAACGGAAATATTGTCGAATTCATAAACGAATTCCTTGTCGCGCGTCCGACTGCCAAAGCATTGTCGTCCAAAACGGATATGGTAAGCTTTTTGAATAATAAAATAGGATTTATGGAAAACGACAAAAGCATGGGATTCTGTATGTCGATTCTTAACAAATGCCAAAACGTCACATATACCAAGGGTATATTCAACAATCAAAACGGCGTGACGCGCGAATTCCTTAACCGCGTTTTGGTAAATATCAAGGTTAAGAAAGACGAAATCCTTGCGGAATACGCGGCGAACTGTATTTCCGAAGTTACGCAATGCGTGACGCAGAACCGCGTGGTCGCGGGTTCGGAACAAATGTCTGATGTTGCGATAACCGCGTGCAACGCGTATATCGTTACGTGCAAAAGCGTCAATGGAAATCAGAATCAATACATAGACGCGGATTACCTTGCGATATTGGGCGCGGCGATGTGCCCGAATGCATGGCCCGCCACCGGCACCTTGAGCGGCGGTCGTGTTATAAATATAAAATGCTGCACGGGTTCGGATGATCAGCCTAAATTGCCAACGCGAGTCGGCGACACCCACTATACATGTTAATAAAAAAATAACGCCGCCCATTGGGCGGCGATTTAAATTTATGTTTAAGCTTATTTCTCTATGATGACAACGGCGGCGGAATAATCGCCTTGGTCTGTTATCGATACGAATATGCGTGCGTCGTTTCCGACATTCGCTTTTAATGTGGTTTTGGCGCCGCCGGTGACGACCAATTCAGGCTGACCCAATTCACTGTGAACAACGGATACGTCGGAAAAATTTATATCGTCGCCGAACCCGCATCCCAATGCTTTCAAGAAAGCTTCGCGCGCGGCCCAAAAATTCGCAAGATGACGTTCGGAATTGGCGATATCGGCCTCGGCATATTCCAATTCTTTTTTGGTGAAGATACGCTGTTTTTTAAAAGCAGACCAATCAAGAAACCGTCCGCATTCGACCAAATCCAATCCTATTCCAAATATCATTTCAAATACCTCTGTGGCAATCTAATAAATTTACAACGATTCGGTCAAGCAAAAAAACACGGATAGATTTCACAGACTAGACACTGTTCGCAAAACCTTTGCGAACAGTGTCTAAAATCTGTACGATAAACCGATGCGCCCAATAAAGCCGTTAAGGTTATCGCCGGTGCGCAAAGATATTTTAGCGTCAAGCGTTATAGTCTCTTTTATGCTGCCCACGGCCCCGATTCCGTATTCGAAATACCATTCGGGGAAATTCAGGTTTGGCGAATCCATTTCGCCTATCCGGTTTGTGGAATTGTTTGTGAAATTTCTGTTGTAAATTCCGGACACGAACAGATTGACCGTATCCGTAATGCCGGTTATGACGGCCAGCCCCGGCGCAACGTTCAACCCGTTCAGATATCCCGCATCTATTACGGCATCCCCGTAATTAGAAGTCCATGTTTGCGACCCGAAATAGTTATAAGATACCAACAAGTTCGGCTGAATGATTATATTCTCTGGATAAAACCGCCAATCGTAAGCAACCTTGCCGCCGGCGCCGATGAACCAATTGTTAACGGAATCCGTCGTATTGCCGATTTCGATGCGATTGTTGTAAAATCCGCCGTATGTCAGAATCGCTGCAATCCAATCGCCGTCTGACCAAGTATTCTGCATGCCGATCTGGGCGCCGTTTTGAGTCATCTCTATATCGTTGAACTTTTGATTGCCGCCATTGTACGCCATGTAGAGCGTGGGAAGCCATGTCCAGTTTTTATCATGCCCAAGACGCACGGATTCAAAATCCAACCCGGCGATGACGCCGTACAAATTATTATCGACGGTATCCAATCCGTGCCCGAATTTCAATTTGTCGGCGCCGCCGTATCCTTTGGCCCATACGCCTTTTTGATGCATGCTGAACTGCCATGGCGCGTATCCGCATCCAAAGCATTCATTGCTGTCCAAGAACACATGGTCGAACATGATGTTGGTTACTTGCATCTGGGACAGCAACATTGAATGAGTCGCAACGCTTCCGCGTCCTGTTTGCGGGTTGGATGATACCAAATGCAATTCATAGTTTCCTTCGCCCAGCGACACCAATTCGTATAATCCTGCGGGGGTGTTTACCAATCCGCTGAACGCCGTAAAGACCAAGCTTGGGTCGTAATTCGGCGAAGAAAGTATATTGAACGGCACAACCGAGGTTGTCGGAGAATTGATTAAATTAAGCTGCGATAAATTCACGATTGCGTCGACTGCAAGCGTATTTGCAATCTCTTGTCCGTTTCCATTCGCAACCAAATCGCCGGGCATCGCCATGCCCGAGAACACAAATTGGTCCGATACGAATTTCTGAGCGTCCAAATCGACCGCAAAGTTTGCGACATTTTGGGGCAATCCGCCGACTTCGGAAATAATGGCGAATTTCCCGGCAAAGGTATGAGTTTGAATCGCGCCGTCGATTG
>WRIM01000075.1 GCA_009782725.1 Alphaproteobacteria bacterium
TGTGCCGGGCGGCTGGCAACAGGTTAATCTTTATACTTTGGGCACGCAATTCCGGTATCACAATCTTGACACCGACTTCACCCAGCAAACACACGACGGAATCGTTGCGAATTTCGGAATCGCGTACACCGGATTCGGAAGCACGGAAACATTCATGCGATACGACGCATCCGTCACGGGATTATTCAAATTCTTAGACAACCGGTGGCAATTAAAGTCGTCTCTTGATTTCGGATTGTTGGAGCCGCTTGGCGACGAATATATAAGCCGTATGTACCGTTACTTTTTGGGCGGAGAAACATTGCGCGGATTCAATATCGCCGGCGTGGGAAGCAGAAACTGGGCCTATCGTAATTATGCCCTTGGCGGATTATGGAAGGTTAACGGCACGACTCAGGTGAATTTCCCAATATTCATCCCCGATGAGTATCAGGTCAAAGGATTCGTATTCTTGGATTACGGTATGCTTGGGCGTCCGCCAAAGGCAGAGTTTTACTATCCGTATGCGAACGCGGGATGCGGCCCGATGAACCCGACTTGCGCGAATCATATAGATTCTGACCTTCGCGCGTCTTATGGATTTGGAATTTATTGGAACACGCCCATGGGCCCGATGAATTTTTCATGGGGATACCCATTCTTAAAGAAAAGCTATGACCGGGAACAGAGGTTCTTGTTGAGCTTTGCGACACAGTTTTAAATCTAAATAACAATTAACAATTGATTGCCGCAAAATCGCTTTGCGATTTTGCAATTGTTATTTGTTATTTTTTAATTGTTATTTATTCTTGACGCGCAGCGTCAAATTTCCCTATAATCCAAACAAATAAGGAGAGCTTAGATGAAGAAAGTCTTGTTAGCTTTTATTGCAGTTATGGCGCTTGCCGGCTGCGGCCAGGTTTACGACCGCGAACCCGTCGGCGTGGGTTATGACAACAATGAACTGAAACTTTCGCCGTGCGCGTGTATGAAGGTGTGGCAAGCCTAGCAAACCTGCGGTTTGCTAATGAACAATTAGCAATTAACAATTAATGTGTCTACTTCGTCGACGGTCAAATTTTTATTATTCGCGGATATTATAAATTAGATTGCGAGCGTATGCGAGCACAACAATTGTTAATTGTTCATTGATAATTGTTAATTAATTTGCAAGCAGAGCGAGCAAATATATGGATTATCCAAACAATTTCAATTTATCCGTGTTTCCGGCCGCGCGAAAAATTGCATTCGCGCGCGCGCTTTCTATTTGGTCTTTGGTCGCTTTTGCCGTAATCGCCATGCTTTGCGGGCTTTTGCTTTGGGGCGTCGCATCGCTTCGCTTAAATCCGTTTATAATTTCAATAAAGAACGACACCGGAGAATGGACGGTCATCGGGGAAAAAATAAACCGCGCGCGGTACGCTTCCCCCTTGATTGCGATGCAAGAATCTCTTGTTGCGAATTTCGCCCAAGATTGGTTCAAGATATCGTCACACGCGGATACGAACAACGCAAGGTGGTGCCGATGCAATCGCGCGCGATGCGGCGATTTCGATTCCAACGAGCGATGCGATATTTGCTGCGCCGCGGCCGAGGGGTTGTATCTTAAATTCTCGAACAATATGCTTCCCGAAATGTCTGCGCTTAGCGATATTGGCGTCACCCGCAGCGTAATAGACAGCACGATTCAGATCACGCCTATGTCGAACGCGTCGGAATCGGGCGGCACTTGGCGCGTGACATTCACGCTGATGACGACGGATATGGGGAACATAGATATCGTGGCATTCGCGCGCGTTGCCCGCACCGCGAATATGAATCCGCTGACGCTTGGGTTTTATGTCGCGGATTTCAACGCATATGTGGTGGAATAAAGAGTAATGAAAAGACTTGTATCATTTTTGGCGATTATAATACTTATAGCGTTTACGATCGCCATGGTTTATTTCGGCGCGGTGATTTTCGATATAAGTCGACAGATGTCCCCAAAACATAATTCTATCGAGGCTTATTTTTTACAATCCGCAGACCTGTCCTCTGAACGCGTGGGCCGGCCGCGCCCGTTGGAAGATTTGGCGAAAACTTCGCCCGAATTCATCCGCGATAGATTGATACGACGCTTTGTCACCGAATATCTTTATGTAATTCCGGATATGGATAATATTTCAACCCGCACCGCAAGCGGCGCGATAAAGCGCATGGCGACGCAGTCCGTATTCATCGAATGGCGCGATAACGTCGCATCGGAATTGGCGCGCATGGCCGGCAACGGGGTATACCGCCGCGTTGTCGTTCATCCCGATATTATTTCTGCGGGCGATTTCTTGGTTGTGCGATATGATTTGATTACGTATAATAATCCGAACGATTTAACCGCGCGTCCGGAAATTACAAAAAATAACGAAATGCGAATACGCATATATTTCAAGAACGAAATATGCACGGAAGAATGCGAGCGCACAGAATCCGACATAAGGCGCTTTCTTGAACGTGGAGGCGACCCTTCGACCATATTCACATTCGTGGTCGGGGAAGTAAGGTAAAAATAAGTAGCAAGTAGTAAGTATTAAGTAATAAGTAAAATGTTAAAAATAAAAAATTATTTTCATAAAAACAAACCAAGCAAACTACTTGCTACTTGCTACTTACTACTTATTACTTGCGCCGCGGGCGCGGCCCATGCGGCGGATCCGTTCGTGTTCGATGATTTCTCGGACAATGGGTTTTATGATTTTACAGATGCGACTATTTACGACGCGCCGGGGTTGGATCTTACGGTTGCGACGCCTATGTCATTGAACCCCGATTCCGTCTTTGCAGCGGTCGGTGAAATGGATATCGCGGGCGCAATGTTGGGGATGAGTTTTGAAGATATTCGGCCGCTGTTTTTCAAATCGCGCTCTTTATACATTCCGCGTCCGAAAAATTCGGTGATATATTCGGTGCCGCGGGATTGGAAAAACAACCTTGATTACGAATGCCGCGGGCAAAAGGTTTTGGCACCCGAAAAATTGGAAAACTGTATAAACTCTTTGGCCAAGGCGCGGGGATTGTTATACGCGTCCGAATTGCATTTGGTGCGCGAATACACGGGCGAGACTATTACGATTTATTTTACATCTAACGCGACCGGGAATCGAATTTGGAAGATAGAATATAACAACGACGCAAACGAAGTCGAAGGCGACGCCGAAAAATTCAGCGATCAGCGCGATAAAAAAATACTCCATTTCTGGCAAGGCGTCTTGGACAAATACGGCGTGCCGAATTCTGGCACGGATGCTTGGATTTCATCCGACAATTCGTTCGACCCCATGATGCGCGCGTTTTACGGACGATTGGAATTGACGGATTTGGGGCGGCACGCCATGGACGCGGCCACAAATGCAAGCGCGTCGCGTGAAAATTTCCGGGCGAAACCCTATGCGTTTTAAGAAAAATACTTACAAATCCGGATTATTTGCCGAATGGCTTGCGCGGATGTATTTGCGCCTTCACGGATATTCAATACTTGAAAATCGATATGTAACCGGACGCTATACGGGCCGCGCAGAAATAGATATAATCGCGCGCCAAAGGAACACGATTGTTTTTATTGAAGTAAAAAATCGCCCGGACGCGGAAACCGGTATTCGTGCAATCACGCATACGCAACACGAACGGCTTCGGCGCGCGGGCGTTGCATACCTTGCCCGGAAACATTGGACGGGCGACGCGCGGTTTGATATTATCATAGTTACGGGACTTAAAATCCGGTGGTTTAAAAACGCGGTTTAAATTTATTTGACAATCACCCCGTTCGCATGTAAAATCGGGCCCGTTGGGGTTGTAGCTCAGTTGGTAGAGCACCTGCTTTGCAAGCAGGGGGTCGTCGGTTCGAGTCCGATCAGCTCCACCATGAATTCGTAGAAAATTATTATAATGCGGCAGATGCGCCGTTTTGAATGAAGGGAGCGTATAAAAATACGTGACCGGAATTCAAAAC
>WRIM01000076.1 GCA_009782725.1 Alphaproteobacteria bacterium
CTTTGATAAAATCGAACCGGATACTCGCGCGCATGCGTCCGTAGTAATTGTCCGCGAAGACGCCAAAGGCAAGCTTTACGGTCAGATGTCGGGCCCGGATGAAAAAATCCCGGTTACCAACACCGGCGGAAGATTGCATAAAGTCGTGCAGATAGTGATAGAGTAATCTATTCGGAGAGAGAGGATGAAAGAAAAAAATTCTATCATAGCGACAAGGTTGTTGAACCTTTACCGCGCGGCGCATGTTATCGACGGCGGGTGGGCCGCGGTGAACGTCATCTTTGTGAACGAGTCAAGCGCGGCCGTGTTGAACGAATTAAAGAAAATGCCGACCGGAGAAAGGCTTCTCCGGCATATCGAAAACTTGCAAAGCGGCCGCACGCCGATGAATTCTATATCCCGCGAATTGATGCCTTATGGCGGAATGATGGAATCCGAATTTATCGGCAACGACGATATGCCGACCGGTTTTTCCGACGATGATTTCAAATCTCTTGAAAATGCGCTTTTGAATTTTCAACCGACGATCGAACATCTGAACGCGATTCGTGAATTGTCCATATCCGCGCAATTCGGAGAACGTTGGCTGGCTGGCATTCGCGTGACGATTTCGGGCCGGCCCGATTTGTTGGAAAAATGGCGCGTTGTTTTTAATGCTGACCGGGCTTTCTCGCTTTGGGCGCGCGCGAACGACATACTTTCTTGGACGCCCACGGAACGCAGTCGTGCCGAAGTCCAAGCAGACATGCCCGAATACGAAACATATCTTCCGATGTTCGGCGACGCGGGACAATCCACGCTTGCCAAACTTCGCGCGTTTATAAGTTCGATGTAATGTCAAAAATATTATCGGTTTTGGCCGTTTTCTGTCTTATAAGTTTTCCGCCGCTGAACGCGTTTAGCGCGGCGGTAATCGAACAAAGAACTTCGGTAGTATCAAGCAATATAAAAAGCGTCGGATTTGATTCCGCATCACAAATTCTTGAAATAGAATTCCACAGCGGCGGTATTTATCAATATTTCAATGTTCCGGCCGAAATTTATAACGGCATTATGAATGCGCCGTCCAAGGGAAAATTTTTTCATCAATTTATACGCGGCAACTACGAATTTATTCGAATCAAATAGTCCCAGTTATTTTTCATATACAACTCTATTCCATTTCCCGGCATGTAATCCGGATACAATTTTAAAAATTCAATCTTTGCCGATTCATACGATTCTTTTGGCAAAAGCCCGTTGTTAATAAGGTATATCATCCCCAAAGATGTCGAGCGCGAAAGCCCCTGATTACAATGGACAAGTACTTTTTTGCTTTTAATTTTACGGTTTATAAAATCCAACGCATGGCATACTATCGGGTGAGTGAATTTTGGCTGCAGCTCGTTCAGCATATCGACAATATTCAGAAAAAGATTATCGGCGGTCTCATAAATCAAGTAATTCGTATGGTCTTGCGGCAAAGATTTTGTGTATCCCAATGCCGATTGATGACATGTTTTGCATGCGTGAACGATTGCGAAATCCGAATCACGCATGCACGCCCGACAATCTGCATCATTTCCGATAAAAAGATTTGGGTGTACTTCTTTCATGTTCTGTAAATCGTATCCTTTGCATGCGGCGTGCCGATATAAATCATCGTGCCGTTGGGCGCCAATATAAAGTCCAGTTCTCGAAGCCGTTCGCGTAAACATACCCGCTTTTTCGCAGTGTTGCAAGTATTCGGAACCTCTACGTCGTCGCAGATTATCAAATCGCTTCGCATGCCGGTGATATTGCCGCTGATGCCTTGGCAAATCACCGACGGTTCTCGGATTCCCGGCGGCCGGTTTATGGTAAGCCGATGCGTGCCCCATTCGCGTTTGACGGTGGGAAGCATATCTTGGCACAAAGCGTGATTTTCCAAAATATGTTTTATATGCGACACCATGCGCGACGCAAGATTCGTTTCTGCCGATAAAATTAAAATTCGCGCCGCCGGATTTTCACTTAACACCCATGCGGCGAAAATCCCGACCACGGTCGATTTTCCGGAATGACGAAACGCGGCAAGCAATGCACGACGCGGCACCGAATCGATAGATTCCACCAAAAATCGCAAAATTGTTTTATGATGTTCCGGTGTTTCAAACCCGATTAATTCATTCCAAGCATTTAGGAAATTCAATGCGGAATTATACGACATGCTTAAACTAGTTCCCCGTAATCGTCGTTGTTTTCGTTCGCCGGCTCTGCGATGCTTCCATAATCGTTGATTAATAATGGCATGGCGTCCGCCAACACGGACAGAAGATTGTTATACAGCCCCAAAATCGCGCCCCCGCCCATTTTATCTTGAATTGTAAGATTCGCGTATTGAACCTGGGCCAGTGCGCCGGTCATAAGATTAATGACGTTATCGTGAATATTTTGCCATTCGTCGATATTAATTTCGACCGAGTACAGGTCGCGGAACGCTTCCAACAAAAAGTTAAAATCGCCGTTTAACTGTTCCGGTTCGACCTTTGCGGTCGGCTGATAGTCTATGAATCTTTCAAGTTTGATGCGGCGATATATATCTATCGCGGCGCCATTCTCTGGCGCGACCGCAAAGCTGATCGTGCCGCCGTGCGTCATGCCGTCGTATATATTTTCATCAAAGCTGATGTTGTATTGCGCATGATTCAGTAATTCATTATTGATTGCGACGCGAACGTCATCGGGTTGAAAGAATTTAAAATCGAATGCGAATTCATTTTGAACCCCGTCGCCGGTGTATGATATTTTGTACATGGAGAATCCCTTTTTTTCTAAGTAGTAAGTAGTAAGTAATAAGTATTAGATATTAAGCAGTATGTAGCCGGTATGTCGTTGTCCATTATAATGGACAAAGTATATTACATCATCATACTTACTACTTATCACTTACTACTTACTACTTCGTGCTATGCCATTGCCTTGCCCAAATCCCCGGCAAGGGTTTTCAAAAGATTTGTTTTCTTCGGCTTTTTAAGTTTGGAAATTTTTTCAAGATTCGTTCTCTTTTTATCCTTGAACGGTTCTTCCGTCTCTTCGCGCAGCCGTTTTAAAACGGCTTCTTCGGTCATGCCTTTTCCGGTCATGCCGCCGGCGCCGTACGCCGCGCGTTGTTTGGCCAAAGTTTTTTTAACAAGGTTGTTTTTTGCAACTTCGTCGGCCGCGATTTGGTCCAAAATTCGCGTCTTTTCTTTTTTTACTTCTTTTTTTGATTCTTTTTCTTCTTCTTGTTCAGGTGCATTTGTTTTGGTACTACTTGCCGAAAAGGCTGTTGTCGTAATAAATTTTTGGTGCGTAAAAACCGATATACCAAGAACTAACAGTATCGCACCCATTAAATAAATCTTTTTCATAAAAATTTCCTTTTAAATTTTTTGGCGAGTAAATAATCATTCTTTATATCGGCAAAAATCCATGTGATTTTGAGTTGATTATTGTGATTTGTGAAAATTTCCGTATTGGGGTCAGAGCACCTAAGCACAGACGTCCGTTAATTATTCTAATTTACAAATAATTTTCAATAAAATTTTAAAAATATTAGAAAAATGCTTGCTAAATATATGATAAGCTATATAAGATATTTTATGTTAGATTTATTCCTTAGGAGATGCCTATTATAATGAAAAATCTATTTAAATATGGTTTACTTTTATTGATAATATCAGTTTGCCTAATATCGTTTTCTGCTTGCGAACTTGGTCGTGGGGCAGATCAAAATAAAACTCCAATTGAACCTGATACACCTAAAGAAATTACAATAACTTTCCATAAAAATGATGGAAGTGAAGAAACAGCAACTCAAATTGTTCAGGCAAATTCAACGGTAACTTTGATGGCAAATGAGTTTAAAAAAGACAATTATATGTTTGCTGTATGGACTACTATAACCGGAACTGGTTCTGCT
>WRIM01000077.1 GCA_009782725.1 Alphaproteobacteria bacterium
GCGGCGACAAAATTCAAAAAAATCAAATGATTTTTGTTCGTTAGGCCGACTTGCGATGATTGGCGGGGTGAAGTGTATTAAACATACATGAACCCCGCCAAACATCGCAATGCGGTTTCAGACGGGAAAATTAATCAAGTACTTGTTTCTGCAACTCTATCAATTTCGCGCAACCCTTGGAAGCCACATCCATCATCGCTGTCAACTGCTCTGCTTCGAACGGATGCTGTTCGCCCGTGGCTTGGATTTCTATGAATTTTCCGCTTCCCGACATTACAAAGTTCGCGTCTAATTCCGCCTTGCTGTCTTCTTCGTAATCCAAATCGAGTATAAGCTCGCCGCCCCATACGCCGACACTTGTTGCCGCGACAAAATCCGAAATCGGGTTTTCAGATATGCGGCCGGATTCTAATAATTTCTTTACGGCCAACATCAATGCGACGAATCCGCCGGTAATGCTTGCGCATCTTGTTCCGCCGTCCGCCTGAATCACGTCGCAGTCAATTGTAATGGTATGCTTGCCCAGTTTTTCCATATCGACAACGCTGCGGAAAGCACGCCCGATAAGGCGCGATATTTCGGCGCCGCGGTGGTCTTTGGAAATCGCGTCGCGGCTTTTCCGTATGCCGACCGCGCGGGGAAGCATCGAATATTCCGCCGTAACCCACCCGCCGGTTAAATTCTGTTGGCGTTTCCACAAAGGTTGGGCCAAATCGATCGACGCGTTGCATATCACAATCGTGCCGCCGACGGTAACGGTGCAAGAGCCGTCCGCCCATTTGTTCGTATTGATTTCCAGTGTCACGGGCCGCATTTGGTCCGGTTTGCGCAAACTTGGTCTAAGCATTTATAATCCTTTTTTGCAAATTATATATAATTGTTTAGAATTTGCAAACATTAACTAAAGCTTGACAAGATTATTATTATTACTATAATGCAAGGCACATCAAAATAAAAAGGATATAGAAATGGCGACCCCGATAAACAATGTAACCACCGGCGCAACGCCCGTTATAAAACAACCACAAACCCCAAATGCCAATGTACAAAAATTTCTTGATGAAGAAAAAATGTTGAATCTGTTAGAGAATTACCACGGCACATGCGGTTCTACTATGCAAGCGGTTGTAGAGCACAGCGGTCGCATCACAAAATCCAAAAATTAAAAATCGGGGCATTCGCCCCGATTTTTTTTCACTTGCCCCCCGACACGGCATATAGTACCTTTGCCATAAACAAAGGAAGCTACATGTCGACAAAGGTAAAACGATTATTTAAAAGATTGATTTCATGGGCGGGGGTCTTTTTCTTTATCGTTGCCGCAGGCATGCTGTACTGGCAATTGCGCAAGTATTCTTTGCACGAAATCTTTTATGCGCTTTGGGATATTCCGTTTATCAATCTTGTTTACGCATCGCTTGCATGTTTGGGCGGGTATATCGCGTTGTCGGGGTATGATTATCTTGCGCTTCGCTATGTCGGTCAATCGCACAAAGTGTCTTGGTGGAAATGGATGCTTGCCGGGATGATTGGCTTTGCGATAAGCAACAACGCCGGGCACGCCGTAATATCAGGGGGAAGCATACGGTACCGCCTTTACACGCGGTGGAGGATTCGCGCCGGAGACATCGTCAAAATGCTGACCTTTTCCGGATTTACCTATTTCTTGGGCTGTTGCGCGATCGTTATGTTCGGATATTTTTTAATCCCCCGCGATTTGTTCAGCAATTCGCTGGGCGCAAGCATCGGCATGAACGGCCTACTCCTTTTCTGTGTCGCGGCATTGGGCGCATACTTTGCGATGACAATATTATTCAGAAATAAAAAAATCAATATAGGCGAATTGCATTTTCAAATTCCGTCGACCGCCGCCGCGTTCGCGCAGATGTTATTGGGTATTTTCGACAGCGTAATGGCTGGACTTGTATTATATTTTTGTTTGATTCCGTTTGTCGATATTCCGTTCACCACATTTATCGGAATATTTGTCATAGCCCAGGTTGCCGGCGTGTTCAGCCAGATACCGGGAGGCATCGGCGTGTTCGAAATGATATTCTTGCTTGCCATGCCGGGCGTAGAGAATCAGGCCGAGATATTCGGCGCATTGCTTGCATTCCGCATTATTTATTATGTCTTGCCGCTGATTGGGACGGGCATATTGTTCTTTATTTACGAAAACTGGCTTCGCACGCGGATGAAGCGCTGGCTGGCCGAGGCCAAGGCATTGGCAGCAAAAGTCCCGCCATTGCCGCTGCCGAAATTGAGAAAAAGTGATAAGTGATATCGCAAACGCTTTCGCGTTTGCTAGTGATAAGTGATACGAAGATTGAGCTTGAATCGAACTTTCTATCACTTATCACTTGTCACTAATTTGCGACTGAAAGGAGCAAATTATGAAAAGAATCGCCGCCGTCGTCATGGCACGCAACGACGAATTCTTCCTTTCCCGTTGGATTGGATATTATGGCAAACAAATCGGTGAAGAAAATTTATATGTGTATCTTGACGGGCTTGACCAAAAAATTCCGGACAACGCCGGCCGCGCGAATGTTACAAAGTTGAAAAAAGAGCGCGTAATACTGCACAGCTTTGAAACATGGCGCATGGAATTCTTTTCAGCCAAAGCGGCGGAATTATTCGCGGCCGGGTACGACCTTGTCATCGGAACCGATTCGGATGAATTTTTGATTGCAGATCCGAATACCGGTAAAAACCTTGCGGAATATTTATCGTCTATAAAAATAAAAACATCCGTGTCGGGATTGGGGCTTGACGTTGGGCAGCATTTAAGCAAAGAGCAAACGCTTGATAAAACGCGCCCTATTCTGAATCAACGGCGCTATGCGCTTGTCAATTCGCGTTATACAAAGACAAGCGTGTTGGGCCGCCCGGTTCGTTGGGGCTGGGGATTTCATCGCGTGCGCAAACATAATTTTCGCATAGACCCGAATTTGTACTTGCTGCACTTTGGCAATGTCGATTACGATGCGTTAATGGCGAAATATAATTCCGCGGATATAATCGCACGCGGAGAACAGCGGCATTTCAAACGCGCGCGCATCCGCGTCGTCACGGACGTCACATCAAAACGCGCGCACGATGCGGACGTCGACCGCACTTTTGCGATTGCGCGGCGGATTCAAACGATATTCCGTCCGCCTTATGCATGGAATAAACCGTTTATGCTGTGCTTGCGGTGGGTTGTAAAACTTCCCGAACGATTCGTCGGACTTGTATAATAAAAAAAGGAGAACCAATGAAATACAAAAAATACTTACTACTTACTACTTGCTACTTACTACTTGTTACCTCGGCGCACGCCATATCGTTGTCCAGCATTTTCGGCAGCGGCAATAACAAAGTAACAGATGCGGTGGTCGCCGCGGCGGGATCGGTGGTCGATATTGTTAACCCCGAAGAAACGGTAAAGAAATTAATTGAGAAATGCACGACTCCGCAACCGGACGGAGTATGCGAATGCGTGGCGAATTCGGTGCTTGCCAATTTGACGCCCGATCAATGGAAGATAGTGAACAAATACGCGTTCGATACCCGCGCGACAGTTTCATTGGGGGATTTTATTTTGGCAAACCCGTGGATTGTTCCGAAAATCGCAACGCCTTATGTAAAGTGCAGCGGCAAAAGTTAATGTTTGAATTTCCGGTCGTAAACCGTGAAGTTATTGTTCGGAGTATACACGGTGCCGCTGTTCGGCGTGTTGTACCAGATGTATAGAACGTTTCGCTCGCCCTCGTCCGGATTCCACCCGTTATAATGCCCGATAAGCTGACGCGTCAGGTTGTGCGGAAAAACGCTTCGCACCGTATT
>WRIM01000078.1 GCA_009782725.1 Alphaproteobacteria bacterium
GGAGAGGTAAATTTTACCGCGTGGGCAAAATTGCCCGGCACCTGGGGGGGGGGGGTAATAACATGATTTTGAACCTTTTGCACGCCGATTCCTGTGTTTCATCCCCTCTGCGCGCATATTACTATTTATAAACACATGAAGTCAAACTTTAATATTGCAATCGATATGCGCGGGCATTTATAATCCAAGCATGTCGAAATTATCAGATTTTTTGGCCGTCCGCGAAAAGCAAAAGCACGCGGCCGCGCACGGCACGGATATTCACGCGCAGCTTCAGCATATAACTTTGGGCGATGCGGCCCGCGGCAATGCGGATTTGATTGAAAAAATTCAAAAGAACCCAGAAATCGCGCGTTTTTTCACGCAATCGCCGGGCATTACGATAAGAACCGAAGTCCCGATTGCCGGAAACATCGGCGGCCGTTTTATATCGCGCCGCATCGACCGAATGATTATCGGGGATGACGCGATAGAATTCATCGATTATAAAACCGACGCGGTCAAGGACGCCCGGCGCGAGCTTTATACCGCGCAGCTGCGCGAATATGCCGAGCTGATTCGCGCCGCATATCCCGGGCGCAAAGTTTCCGGTTATATTTTATGGCTTTGTGATTGGGAACTTGAGCAGGTGGTATAAAATCCTATTGATTATATAATTTTATTCCTATATAACCGGATTTATAAATATCCGGGAACTTAACAACATGCAAAAATCAGCCCTTTTGGAATCGCAAATCAAACAACTGGCCGCTATGTCTGTTCCATACTGCATAGACGCGATTTCACGCTGGTACGCGATTAAATACAATGCGGCGCCGGTCATCGCAAAAGAAGCGACATATACATGCGTCGGCGCGAATCCCGGCGACGAAGTCCCCGGCCAGCAAAGATTATACTTCAAAGCCGTGCACGTTTTCGACTGCCCAAGAATATCAATAACGGACAGCAATCAAACAATAGTCCGGGTTTGCGCGCGGCTTGACGGCCTTATGACCGAATTCTTGATACCCGCCGTGCCGACAGAGCAGAATATAAACACGCTTTTCACAAATAAAATCTTGTTCGAGAAAATAAAGTCAGGCATAGCCCGAGAGTTTTCGACATAATTTCCATTGAAATGCCCGGGAATTTATGCGTATAATCCGTACATGCTGACGCGTCTTGCCATTTCTAATATCGTGCTTATCGACCGGCTTGAATTGGATTTCCGGGCGGGGTTATCCGTGCTTACCGGCGAGACGGGCGCCGGGAAGTCCATACTGCTTGACGCCCTCTCGCTTGCGCTTGGCGCGCGGTCGGATACGGGGCTTATCAGGCACGGGTTTGACACCGCATCTGTCGTTGCGGAATTCGACATAGGGGCGAATAACTATGCGCCGCTTGCCGAATTTGAAATCGAGCATGACGGCACGCTGATTCTGCGACGAACGATTTCGGCCGACGGCAAAAGCAGGGCGTGGATTAACGACGTCCCCGTATCTGTAAAAACCTTGAAACAAATTGGCGACGAATTGGTCGAAATTCATGGTCAGTTTGAAAATCATACTTTGTTGGATCCTGCGACTCATATTGCGTCGCTTGATGAATTCGGGGGATATAATGAATTGCGCGCAAATGTCGCGGCGGCATATTCCGAATTGCATGCGGCGGAAAAGCGTTTGCGCGAGTTGCGCGAATTCTTGGAAAAATCCGCGGCAGAAAAAGAATTCTTGGAATATAATGTACGCGAGTTGGAAACTTTGAAGCCGATGCCGGGCGAAGAAGAAGAGCTTTCCGCGCGGCGCGCAATCATGATGGACGCGGAAAAAAATGCCGCGATTTTAAAGGATGCGCGGGATAGCATGAACGTCGGCGGGCGCGCAATGGACGAAATGATATTTGCGGCGGCTCATGTCTTGGAACGAATAAAAACAGACCCGAACCCGTATCAATCGCAAATCGATAAACTTTACGAAGCGGGCGGCGCGATTTCCGAAATCACTGACGTGCTTGCGCCGGTCGCGGTCGACACAATCAATCTTGAATCGACCGAAGAACGCCTTTTCGCGCTTCGCGCCGCCGCGCGCAAACATCGCGTGACCGTTGATGAATTGGCGAATAAATTGATTCAAATGCAAGAGCAATTGGCGATAATAGATGACAGCGACGCGAACCTTAAAAAAGCCGAGTTGGACACGAAAAATAAAAAGTCCGAATTCAATAAATTTGCCGATGAATTGCATTCGGCGCGCGTTGCCGCGGCGGCAAATTTGAAAAAAGAAATCTTGGCCGAATTGCCTGATTTAAAACTTGGCGGCGCGGATTTCGACGTGGCAATAGAGGCATGCGCGCCGAACGCCATGGGCACCGATGCCGTTACATTCATGATAAAAACAAATCCGGGAACTCCGTTCGCGCCGCTTCATAAAATCGCTTCGGGGGGAGAATTGGCGCGTTTAATGTTGGCGTTGCGCGTTGTATTAATGCACGGCAACACTGCAAAAACATTCGTATTCGACGAAGTTGATACCGGTATTTCCGGCGCGACCGCCGCCGCGGTGGGGCTGCGATTGGCGCGGTTGGCGCAAAGGGCCCAAGCATTGGTGGTAACGCACAGCGCCCAGGTGGCGGGCTTTGGCGACACCCATTTCAAGATTCAAAAGTCCAGCGACGGTGCAACCACCACGACCGACGTTTGCGAAATAAAAGACGATGCGCGCGTATCCGAAATCGCAAGAATAATCAGCGGTGAAAAAATCACGGATGAATCAATCGCCACCGCAAAGACATTGATAAAAAATTAATTAGATTGCGACTTTCCCGTCCGCGAATTCGATTTCGGCGGGCGTTTTGAATTCCGCTGCACGGCCGATGATTTTATTATCATGACGCACAATCGCATATCCGCGCTGTAATACATTTTTATATGAAAGTGATGATAGCATTTGCCCGACATGCGCGACAGACTGGCGCGTGACGCATAATTTATTTTCCAGCAACGCCGGCATGCGGTCGGCATGCGACAGCACGGCGCGCGCCGCGCCCACGCGGTTTACAACAATTATCTGCATCGTGCGACCTATGTCGTCCAGCCTCTGCGCACGCTCCATAATCATTTGTTTTGGCGATTTTATAGAAAGCCCTTCGATTACATGACGCATGTTTTTCAATCGCGCGATATATGCGGACGACAATCGATGAGACAGGTTTTCGATTTCGGTCAGAACGGAAATCTTTGTCGGCACGACGATTTCGGCCGCGCCGGTCGGCGTCGGCGCGCGCACGTCCGCCGCGAAATCGATCAGCATCCAATCCGGTTCGTGCCCAACGCCGGACACAATCGGGATTTCCGATGCGGCGGTCGCACGCACAACGATTTCTTCGGAAAAGGGAAGAAGGTCTTCCAGGCTGCCGCCGCCGCGCGCAACGATTATAACGTCCGGCCTGTCCGCGCCGCGCAAATTATTTAAATATTCGATGCCAGAGACAACCTCGGCGGCGGCCGTCGCACCTTGGACCATTGCCGGATACAACAAAACGCGAACCGGAAAGCGCTCGCGCAGGCGGTTGCAAATATCTTGGAATGCGGCGCCCGTCGGACTTGTGACGATTCCAATCACGCGTGGAAATCGGGGAAGGGGCCGTTTTCGTTCGGCCGCGAATAAACCCGCGGCGGCCAGCTTTTGTTTCCTTTCTTCCAGCATTTTAAGTATAGCGCCGGCGCCCGCCATTTCGATTTCATTCACGATGATTTGATAATTAGAACGCGCGGGATACGTCGTGAATTTACCGGTGACAATAACTTCCAATCCGTCCGCAAGTTGGAACG
>WRIM01000079.1 GCA_009782725.1 Alphaproteobacteria bacterium
TGCTGCGTATAGCTTCGGCTATTTCCCCCGAAAGTTTTTTACCGATAAACGGTTTGATAGAACCGGTGCCATTCGTAATCGTTTGACCCTCGGCCAGTTGCAATACTTGGTCTGCGAATCCGCGTTCCATAATTGCGATTTTTTCTTCGCGGTTTTTGTTTATCGCTTCGATTTTTTGCAGTTCAATCATTTGCGTGCGTTCGTCTTTCTTTACGCCATGACGCGTTAAAACGTTCACGCCGATAACGACGCCTTCTTCATTCGGCCCAACGCGAAGCGACGTGTCTTTGACCGACAAAGCCTTTTCACCAAAGATATTGCGAAGCAACGATTCTTCCGGCGTCAGCAATGTTTCGGATTTCGGACTAACACGGCCGACCAATATATCGCCTTGCTTTACATGCGCGCCGATATATATGATTCCGGATTCGTCCAGGTTCTTTAAAGATTCTTCAGATACGTTCGGAATATCGCGTGTGAATGATTCCGGGCCCAATTGGGTATCGCGGACTTTGAATTCTTTTTCGACGATTTTAATGCTTGTGAACACGTCGTCGCGCGAAATGCGTTCGGAAATAACAATAGAATCTTCATAGTTATATCCGCGCCACGGCACGAAAGCCACAACAACGTTTTTACCCAACGCCATTTCGCCATGGTCGGTGGATGAGCCGTCCGCGATTATATCGCCGGCGGAAATTCTATCGCCCACTTTGACAAGCGGTTTTTGGTGAATCAATGTTTCGGAATTCGAACGCGCGAATTTTTCCAAATCGTAAACGTCGACGCCAGTCAAAACGTTTCTTGAATTCATGCACTTTACAACGATGCGGTTTGCATCGACGGATTCGACAACGCCGCTGTGTTTTGCAATCTTGACACTGCGCGAGTCACGCGCGACTTCGCGTTCTATGCCGGTTCCGACCAACGGGGCATCTGCGCGCATAAGCGGCACGCCTTGACGCTGCATGTTCGAACCCATAAGCGCGCGGTTCGCGTCGTCGTTTTCAACGAACGGAATCAATCCCGTTGCAATCGACACAACTTGGCGCGGGGCGACGTCGATTAATGTTATTTCTTCGCGCGGCACAATCGTAAATTCGCCGTCCACGCGCGCGGTTACCATTTCTTCGCTTAACACGCCGGCCGATGTCGTCGGAGTATTACCCTGGGCGATTTTGTGGCCCGTTTCTTCGTCCGCGGTAAGGTATACTACGTCTTCGGTAATCTTGTTATTCTTTACAACATAATAAGGCGTTTCGATAAAGCCGTACGGATTCACGCGCGCATAAGATGACAAGTGAGTAATCAATCCGATGTTCGGACCTTCGGGCGTATGAATCGGGCAAAGGCGTCCATAGTGCGTCGGATGAACGTCGCGGACGTCGATTCCCGCGCGATCGCGGTTCAATCCGCCGGGCCCAAGCGCCGATATCAAACGTTTGTGTTCCAATTCGGACAACGGATTATACGCATCCATAAATTGCGACAAAGGCGAGGTGCCAAAGAATTCTGCAACCAACGACATGAGCGGCTTTGCATTAATAATATCCTGCGGGCGAAGGTTGATGATGTTCGGCGATGACAAGTTCTCGCGGACAAGACGTTCGATACGGCTCATGCCGATGCGGAATTGTTGTTCCAACAATTCTCCGACCGTGCGCACACGCCGGTTGGAAAGGTTGTCTATGTCGTCGATTGTATCTTTGCGGTCGATGATATTCGCCAAAGTCTGCATTACCGCGATGATGTCATGTTTGGTAAGCAAGCGTTCGTCTTCCGGCTTTTTCCCGGAATCAATCTTAAGGCGTTTGTTCAATTTAAAGCGGCCGACCGCGGAAAGGTCATAATACGCTGGGTCAAAACCTTGGTGCGCGAAAAGGTTCGCGGCGGCGTCCACCGTCGGGCGTTCGCCCGGACGAATGACGTTGTAAACTTCGATAAGCGCTTCGTCGCGGTTCGATGTTTTATCCGCGGCCAGGGTATTGCGCATATGCGCGCCATAGCTCATATTATCAATGGATATAAGCGAGATGTTTTTGATATTCAGCTTTTCCAAATCCTTCAAAACTTCTTCGGTGATTTCCGCGCCGGCGGCATATAAAGTTTCGCCCGCCGATTCTATCCCGTCGAAAATGTATTCGCCGATTAATTGTTCTGTTTGGATCAAGAATTGTTTTGAAATCGCCGCAATTTTTTCAATTTTCTTTGCGTTCAAACGATCGCCTTTGCTGGCAAGCGGCTTTTTCGTTTTCGGGTCAAGAATGTCATAGTTCAAGCGATACGTGCCCAAATCTTTATATGAAGAAATGTCGCCCGTCCAGAATTTGCCGTCGAAGACAAGCGGGATTTTTTTGTAAAACGCCGACAAGATTTCGGAATCGGTCATGCCGGATACAGATGCGCGGCGCGTGTCGCCCGCCCATTTCTTTTCGTCCGTGGCTGTGGGCAAACAACGCATCAATACGGTCGCCGGAATTTTGCGACGACGGTCGATGCGAACGTACACGATGCCTTTGGCTTCTTCGAAATCAATCCAGGATCCCCGTTCCGGAATAATGCGCGCGGTGTATGTCGTCGGATTGCCTGCGATTTTGGATTCTTTGGTCGTGCCGAATACGACACCCTGGGCGCGGTGCATTTGGGACACGACGACGCGTTCGACGCCGGATGCGACAAATGTTCCGCGTTCGGTCATAAGCGGAATATCGCCCATGAATATTTCTTGGTCTTTGATATCGCGTATGGATTTTTTGCCGTCTTCGGCGATATCCCAAATAATAAGGCGAAGTTTAAGCTTCAGGCGCGCGCCATAAGTCATGTTGCGAAGTATGCACTCGCGCACGTTGTACGCGGGATCGTCCAGAGAATATTCGACGAATTCAAGGTCGGCGACGCCGGCGTAATCACGAATTGGGAACATGGACTTGAACACGTTTTGAAGGCCGATGTTTTTGCGCGCCGCCGGATCTATTTCCGCCTGTAAAAAGTCACGATAAGAATCGTATTGAATTTCCACCAAATCGGGCAGCGGTGTTTGCAAAAAGCTTTTTCCGAAATTTTTACGAAGTTTTTGTATAACTGCCATATTCGTATCCTTTTATCTAATTTAATAATTGATTCCGCATGAAACCAATAATCAAAATCTTATAACACAATAAACCACCCGCGCGGAAATCCGACGGATGCGTAATTTTTACTAATTGCTAATAATTTTTGTTAATTTTTTCAAATGTGTGGCTTTTGGTTGAGGGGTTAATCGTGAGACGTAAGGCGTGAGGCGTAAAGCGCAAGATAACAGAGTGTTATATCGCCTTACGTCTCACGCCTTACGCCTTACGTTACTTCACCTCAACCTTGGCGCCGGCTTCTTCCAATTTTTTCTTCAAAGCTTCCGCTTCGTCTTTGGAGATGCCTTCTTTGACTGCTTTCGGCGCGGATTCGACGAACGCTTTCGCTTCGCCAAGTCCAAGACCGGTCGCGTCTTTCACAACCTTGATAACGCCCAATTTGTTCGCGCCGGCATCCGCCAGAATCACGTCAAATTCGGTTTTTTCTTCGACAACGGCCGCGGGTCCGGCGGCAACGGCCACGGCCGCGGCAGCAGACACGCCCCATGTCTCTTCCAATGCTTTGGACAATTCAACCGCTTCAAGCACGGTCAATTTTGACTATTCTTCTACTAATTTTTTGATATCAGCCATTTTTTAACTCCTTATCAGTCGTAATTAACAAATAACAATTAACAATT
>WRIM01000080.1 GCA_009782725.1 Alphaproteobacteria bacterium
TTCGGCTATTCCGAACAATCCATTCACCGCGCGACCGAACAGACATTGAATGGAATCAGACGATTTTTAAAACAGAAATAAAAGCCGCAGCGGTTATGACTATGATTTGTCGTCATCGTCGTCGACGTCGCTCCAGTTGCATTTTCCACCGGTATCTAAACATTTTTTAAATTCATCCTTGGTTTTATGACACCAGCATTTCGCCATAGCTTCTCTAGTAATTACCACGCCGGAACTGCATTTGTTTCCGTCCACGTATTTTTCCGCGCCGCATTTTTTACAGACGTTCGTCGCCGCATCGGCATATGTGCCGCCAAAAGTTCCATTCGGATCGGTTGGCAAACACCTTTTTGAGCTTTCGGATTCAAGGCATCCCGATTTGCATTTGAATTTGTTGCAAGAGCCCGCATTATATATAATATGTCTATCTGAAAAATAATTAAGAGACCAAGTATTGTCGCACCATTTGAGCTGATCATTTTTGACAAGTTCGTATTCGCCGTTGCCAAAGGTATACATTGCTTGACACTCTGCTTCGGTTAAGCCTTCACATCTACCACCTCCACCTCCGCCCCCACCTCCGCCGCCGTCGGAATGGGCCAGCTCTTCAACGGCCAATTCCATGTCCGCCAATCTTGCGTTGGCGGCGCCAATAATAAACATTGATATGGATAATGCAGTAATTATTTTCAAAGATGTTTTTAACATTTCGCCCTCCCGTTTTCTGAAAAGAAAAACCACCGTATAAAGGTGGTTGGAGGTTAGTAACAATGTAAGAATTGCATGTCTTATTCTATATATTCGACATCCTCCAACCCGTGGTTGGAGCTTTTCGACCGAATATAGTTCGGACGCTTACATTGAGGTTACTAAGCCCCGCCGCGGGAACTCCCCGCGACAGGTTTATTATAAGAAACAAAAGACGGACAGTCAAAGGGAATTTTTAGCCGAAGAAAAGGGCGCATATATGCGCCCCAACCAGTATTCGATTAAACCAAAAATTATTCGCAAATTTCAACCGCGTACAGTTTTGCAAAGTTTACGCCCGTCTTGCCGCAAACCAATCGAATGCATGAAGAATATTTCGCATTCATTTTCTGCATCACGGCATAGGGGATTATATTGACAAGGCAGGATTCGTCCGATGCGTGTTCCGTCGGTCGTGCAGACAAGAACATCGCCGTTTTTTCTTTGTTCGCAATCGTAACGATTTCCTGCGAGATTGGAATGCGCACAATAAAATCGCCGCGGTCGCCCAATGCGATTATTTCATCGGTTTGTATCGCCGCCATGACGGTCGCGCCGTCTTCGGCGGTTGCTTTGGGTTTTGCTTCTTGTTTGTCGCATGCGAGTAACGCGAATGCGACGGGTGCGATTAATAATAATTTCTTCATGCTTATTCCTCTTTTTCTTCCGGGTCGTCGGACGGGCCGATTGTCATTTCTTCGGCGATGCCGGCGGACTTTTCCATTATCTTTTTAAGCAAGTCCGCTTCGGCCACCGGGTTGTTTTTCAACCACTGACGCGCGTTTGCTTCACCTTGGCCAATGCGTTCGGAATTGTATGAATAAAAGCTTCCCGCTTTTTCTATAAAGCCGAATTTGATGCCCATATCCAGAATTTCCGATGTGCGGGAAATTCCTTCGCCGTACATAATCTTAAAGTCCACAACGCGGAATGGCGGCGCGACTTTGTTTTTCACAACTTTCACGCGCGTTTCGTTTCCGACCACGTTTTCTTTGTCTTTGATTGCGCCGGTGCGCCGGATATCAAGACGTACGGATGCATAGAATTTCAATGCATTGCCGCCCGAAGTTGTTTCCGGATTGCCAAACATAACGCCGATTTTCATTCTTATTTGGTTGATGAATATCAGTAACGTATTGCTGCGCGATACGCTTCCCGCCAATTTTTTAAGAGATTGAGACATCAATCGCGCGGTCGTGCCGACATGGGAATCGCCCATATTGCCTTCTAATTCGTTCTTGGTTACCAATGCTGCGACGGAATCGACCACAACCACGTCGACCGCGCCCGATTTAATCAGAGTGTCCGCGATTTCAAGCGCCTGTTCCCCCGATTCCGGCTGGGATATAATTACGTCTTGGACGTTGACGCCCAGTTTCCGCATATAGGACGGGTCCAAAGCGTTTTCCACATCGATATATGCGCACGTGCCGCCGGCCTTTTGCGCTTCGGCCACCGCGTGCAGCGCAAGCGTTGTTTTACCGGATGATTCCGGGCCGTATATTTCAACTATGCGGCCGCGCGGATATCCGCCGATGCCCAAGGCAATGTCCAATCCCAATGACCCGGTCGATATTGATTCGATATTTTGAATCGCGCCGTCGCCCATTGACATTATCGCGTCTTTGCCGAATTCTTTCCGAATCTGGGCCAATGCGGATTCAAGCGCCGGGTTTGATTTCGGTGTTACTGCTGCTGCCGCTTCTGTTTTTTTTGCCATAAAAATCTCCTTTTCTTATCAAGCTAGCTTAGCTTTTCTGCGGCCGGAAAGCAATATAAATAATCCGGTCAGAACGCCGATAATCGCGGTCAAGAACCACACCGACGCGGTTGTTCCCATTTGCGTAATTACAGCCGCGCCGATTAACGGAATGATAAAACGGGGAAGGCGGTTCACCGTTTTAAATATGCCGAAAAATCTTTCGCGGTGACGCCCCCGCGCCGCGTCGAAAAAGAATATGTCGGTCAAAGGCTCTATCAATGCGCCGGAAATCTGCCACGCGATGAATATGAAAAGAAGCGTCGGCCCGGTCGCAAACGTCGCCCATATTGAAAATACCGCAAAGCTTAAAAATCCGATTGCCACAATGGGTTTTGCGCCGATTCTTTTCGCAAGCCAAGATACAGGTTCGGATAAAAATACATAAGGCAAAATTCCCGCGGCCAATACCCAGCCCAATACGTCTTTGCTGAAACCCGCTTCTATCACCATAATCGGCACGTAAAGGTGGCGCAGTGCGACAATCGCGTATTGCCCGAAGTTTATCATATAAGCGCGGGTCAGGTCGGCGCGTTTGAAATATCCGATCGTTGTTTTCCATACTGATTTGAATGTTTTCTTGGCGCTGAGTTTCGGGATTTTTTTATCTTCTTGGATTATTCCGAATGTTTTGAAATAGATTAGCGCGCCCAAATACACGGCAGCCACCACAAAGAACGGCGCGCGTATCCCGAACCAGCTTGCGATATACATGGCAACCACCGGCGCGAATAATGCGCCCGCATTCAGCCATAAGACAAGCCGGCCGTTTAGACGCTCCATACCTATGTTCTTTGACGCAAAGTCCGCCAAGAAAAGCGACAGTAGTGAACCGATTAACATCTGGGGCACGGCGGATGCGAAATCAAGCGCGATAAAGGTTCCGGGCTTTATCGAAAACGCCATCATAAAGTACATGACGGCAAGCGCCGTAATGCTGAAATACAGCAACTTCGCCTTGGTCGTAAGTTTAAACATCTCGCCCGAGACCAATGTAATCAACATATAAAAAGCATAATAAATTGAAGAATAAACGCCGACCACCGCAGAGTTTTGAAATATGTCCAACAAGACCAACGCCCAAACCGCGCTTATTATACCGTCGCTGAACCCCTTGAAAAGGCCAAGGTTGGCGAATGAAAAACCGGTTACGCGTTCTTTGATAGATATGTATTTTTCGGGCATTTT
>WRIM01000081.1 GCA_009782725.1 Alphaproteobacteria bacterium
TTTTCTCCGCTTGTCGGATTTGGCGCGACTCTTTATTACAGCGGAAAATCTATCTCGCTTGATACTACCCAACAAACCTTTCCCGCTTTGGCATTTAACATTGCCGGCGCGACTTATTACGCGCCGCTTGCGAATGTTACCATATCCGGACTTCTTGGCGTTGATTATAACGGCACTACTTATTCTGTCGGAAAATGGGTGTTGCATTACGAACTTGCCGCGTTTAATTCATGCGTGACGGCGCAACTGCCGCCGGGATATTACAAAGTAGAACTGAAAGGCGGTCGCGGCGGTAATGGTGGAACTTCGGGCGGCACCGGGTCGGAAGCATCGGCATATGTTTCAAATTCTTTTACATTGACGTCCGATACAACCATATCGATTTTTCGTGGCGGCGACGGTAATAGCGGCAACAATGGGGCATCCGGTGGGAACGCCGGGTCGAATGGCCGCGGCGCGGGAAGCGGCGCCGCATCCGGCGTGCCAAGCATAATGGTTGTTGGCGGAACCGTATATAAATCCGAAGGCGGTGGTGGCGGTCGTGGCGGCGATGCAAGATGTTATGACGGAAGCTATACCGGCGCCGGCGGTGGCGGCGGCGGAAATGCGGGCGGCAATTCCAATGGCATGAACGCGCATTATTATTATGCTTTGACCAATAATATGTGCATATGTGGTGCGGGCGGCGGTGGTTCGCCGTCTGGTACCGGCGGAAATGAAGCTTCGGGCACCGGGTACGGTGGCGGCGCGGCCGGTAACGGTTCGCAAAGCGGTGGCGCCAAGGGCGGTACTGCGTGGCGTCTTGTTTCTGACAATCCGGGCGGCGAAGGCGGTTCGACGCAGTCTTGGTCATGCGCCGGGCAAACGCTTTATTCATATGGCGGCGGAGGCGCGGGCGCAATCAACCTTCGCGCGACAAGCACTTTTAATCAAAACGGTGTGACAGGCGGAAGTGGCAGCACAGGGACAAGCACCACAAGCTATGCAAGAATTTACAGGTTTCAATAAATAATATAATAATTTGCTTTGCAAATTTTTGCTGAAAGGTTTAAACTTTTTGGTGAATGTATATATGAAACGTTTCCTTGCGATATTCTCATTTATAATAATGGCGACGTTTGGCGCGCCTGCCGCCGATTCACCACCCGTTGTCGCGTCGAAAAATTATGTCGACACCGGGTTCGCGCAAAAGGCTTCGGCCGCGATTGTTTCCGCGCTTCAAACAGACATCGCGGGCAAAGCGGACAAAGTCGCGGACGCGGCCGCCGGAAATTTGGCGGGATTGGATGCGTCCGGCAATCTGACCAATTCGGGCCTTCCCGCCGCAACCGTTGCGAATAAAGCCAACAAGCAAGGCGCCGGCACCGCGGACGTTGTCGCCGTTGTGGATGCGGGCGGACAGTATGTTCGTTCTGGAACCGCGCTTGCCGATTTGGCAACCAATTCGTCGTTGGGCACTGCGGCGGCCCAGAATGTCGGCGCGTTTGCCACCGCCGCCCAAGGCGCGAACGCCGATGCCGCCAAAACCGTGACAGATTCGGTGACAAGCAACGGCACGATTGCCAAGTCAAACACCGCGATTCAGCCGGCCGGCGGAACTATCACGGGCGTATTGAACGTTCCCACCCCGCCATTGCCATAAAGGACAAAAGGGGATATGAAAAGATTTTTCCTTGGCATCCTTTGCTTATTTACCGCGCATGCGGCGCATGCCGCCCAAGTTGTGAATGTCGATTATGTTCATCGTCTGATCAAGCAAGTTCACGGCATAGACGTTCCCACGCCCGCGACAAATATTTACCAAGCTGTGAATGTCAAATACGTGCTTTGCGCGGTGGATGCCGCGAATGGAATTTTAAACGGCATGCGGACATCTTATTGCAATCATACGTTGGCGACAACGCGGGTTATGGACACGACTGCGACAATCGAAGCGGTTAATAACCTGATCCGATTTATAACATCCGCCCTTTCCGCGCCAAGCACGGTCAACCCAAATTTCCACAGTCAGAATCCGGTATCATGGACCGGGCCCGACGGCACATATATCGCATCGACATCGTATCAGCATCAGCCAGGCGCCGGATACGGCCCGGGGATTGTATTCGCGGATTTCGGGTTTTCTTCCGGGCCGCGGGACGGGTGGCCTATTCCTTGCGGTACTGCGGGTTGGCTTCGCTTGCAAATGCCGGTTCAAAAAGCCGTGGTTCGGTTTCGCTTTTACACGCGCGCAAACGCCAATCCAAACTCCGGCGAAGCGCCCGCGCCATTTACAATCACCGCGTCGAACGACGGCGCGAATTGGACGACTATATACGACAGTCCGGGCCCGCCCCCGGGTTGGAAGTCCGGAAATATGCAGGCGTCTGATTGGATGTACATCCCGTCCCCCGCCCCGTTTTTGTTTTATCAATTGAACGTGACTAAATGTTACGGCCTTCCGACAAGCACCGGATACACCGGCATCGGAAAATGGGAAATGGAGATATAGGAATTTTTGTTGCTTTTTATCCCCGATTTAATCCATAATAGTATCGTTCAACAAAAGGAGAACAAACATGAGAAAACTTTTTGCAGAGTTCATCGGAACTTTCGTATTGGTTTTATTCGGTTGCGGCGCGGCGATACTTGCCGGGCAGTATATCGGATATACCGGCATTTCGTTCGCGTTCGGTTTGGCCGTTATGGTTATGATATATGCCGTCGGCCCGATATCGGGCGGGCATTTCAATCCGGCGGTGTCTGTCGGTCTTTGCTGTGCCGGGAAGTTTGAATGGAAGCATTTGATTCCATACATTATCTTCCAATGCCTTGGCGCAATCGCGGCGGCGGGTATTTTATACCTTATCGCTACGGGCGTTGCCGGCGGCGGCATCGATGTCGGCGGATTCGCGGCAAATACGTATTCCACGTATACTTTGTGCGCGGCGCTCTTGACCGAAATCGTCTTCACCGCGGTGTTCGTGTTAATCATCATCGGCGTGATTTCCAAAGAGTCGGTCACAAGCTTTGCGGGCGCGGCAATCGGTCTTGCACTTGCAGTGATTCACTTGGTCACGATACCGGTCACAAACACATCCGTGAACCCGGCGCGCAGCCTTTCCCAAGCGTTATTCGCAACGGATCCGGCCGCGATATCGCAATTGTGGGTATTCTGGGTCGCGCCGATTGCGGGCGCGATATTGGCCGCGTTAATCTGGAAAATATTTCTGGAAGCGCGAGTCACCGCAAAAAAGAAAAAGTAACAATTGAAAATCCGGTCTATGACCGGATTTTTATTTTCTTCGAGAGAGAGCGAAGAATATAATTACAGGATGCGCAATGCTCTCTATGCCGACATACGATGATAAAGACTTTTCAAATCATCTGAAAAATATTCTTCAAATAAACAGTTCCGAACGTTACGCGTTATTGGCCAATAATTTCGACCCCGCATGGGCGACTTTGTTACGCAATGTGGGCTTTAATCGTTCGGCCAAAGACCAAGATTCCGAAACGTTTTTATACCATATCGATGCGTCCGGGCAAAAGTCTGTGCAAGCATCCGCGGCAATAAAAAAGATGTCGCGCGCCGGCATAATCCGCGCAAAGCAAGATATATCCCAAGGCGGATTGATTACGGCATTGCTAGAGATGACGTTCGCAAAT
>WRIM01000082.1 GCA_009782725.1 Alphaproteobacteria bacterium
AACCGCGTGCCAAGCATTAAAGAGCGAAGCAACCCCCGCGCCGTGCCATACGTCGGTTTGCCGGAATTCCGCGAAATCGGAATCGAATGCGGATATCTGGACAAAGATGACACACTGTTATTCAAAGACATCCGCGATTTGCCGCCGGAACGTCAGGCTATATATCTGACCGGTTCTCAGGGTGAAAAATACGCCATGCTGACCCGGCTTTGCCGCGGGCATGTAAAGGAATTGAAGCTGATGCCGACCGATACCGTGGTGTTCAGCGCGATTATAATCCCGGGCCGCGAGGCGCAAGTATCGTTCTTGTACAACAAGCTTGCAAAAATGGGCGTTACGATGAAGACCATTTACGACACCCAGAAACTGCACGCGAACGGGCACGCGGGACGTCCGGAATACGAACGATTCTATGACATCGTTCATCCGCAAGTCATCATTCCGATGCACGGCGAATATATCACCGAAATGCTGAATGCGAAAATGGGTATGGAGCGCGGCGGCGCCAAACATATG
This sequence comes from Alphaproteobacteria bacterium, assembly GCA_009782725.1. Taxonomy (GTDB): domain Bacteria; phylum Pseudomonadota; class Alphaproteobacteria; order Rs-D84; family Rs-D84; genus WRCC01. The sequence goes on from WRIM01000082.1 coordinate 517, forward strand.
GCTTTGGTCAAAAACGGCGAAATTGTGGCGCTGCGCCTTGGCGCGGAACCGGAAGTAGTCGAGCGATTCAAAACCGGATTCATAGTCATGGAAGGCGAAACAGAACGCGTTGGCAACGACGACCCGGTTCTTAAAAATCGCCGGAAGCTTTCCACCGAAGGCGCCGTCTTTGTGACTTTGCCCGTAGATAAACGCGGGTTTCTGAAAGGCGTGCCGGAAATATCAAGCGCAGGCGTTTTCGAACACGATGACAAAGGCTTTATAAAGCGCCAGATTCAGATAGAAGTTACAAAGCTGATCGACGATATGGGCAAAGGAGAGCGCAAATCTCAAGACAACTTGCGAAGCGCCGTCGAAACATCGGTGAAAAAGGTTATCCGTCCGCTTATGGGCGACCGAAAGTCCCCGGCGATTCAGGTGCACTTTGTTATGAAATAAAAACGGGCTTTGCCCGTTTTTATTTATTTGCATTTTATATCCTTGGCTTGTACTATTTCCGCATGGCGCCCAAGAAATCAAAATCTTATAATTTTCCCGAACCGATTGCGAATTCGGAATTGTTTGGTCACGCACCGGCCCAGTCCGCATTTTTGGATGCTTGGAATCGGCGCGACACTTATCCCATTCATCCCGTTTGGATGCTGTCCGGCGTCAAAGGAATCGGTAAATCCACTTGCGCTTATCGCATTGCGCGATTCATTTTCAAAAACGGGGCCAACGCCGACAACGGATTCGATGAAAACACCGGCGACTTATTCGGCGCGCCGGAAGAACCCAAATCAACCCACCTTCGCCAAGGCTCCGGCGGGCAAGTAAATCATACATCGTTGGCAATCGATGCCGAAGACCCGGTATTTAAAAAAATGCGCGACGGCGGATTCGGGGATTTCTTTATAATCGATTTGGCGCATAATATCGATAAAGACGGGCGGCCAAACCCAACCGTAAAGCAAATCAGCGTTCATACAATCCGCGCGATGATTGAAAAAATGCAGCTTTCATCTATGGAGGGCGCATGGCGCGTGATATTAATCGATTCCGTGGACGAGCTTACCGTCGCGGCATCCAACGCCATGTTAAAGTTGTTGGAAGAGCCGCCTGCGCAAACTATTTTTCTTCTTGTGGTGCATTCTTTGGCGAATACTTTGCCGACAATCCGGTCGCGCGCGCGGGTGGAAAAATTGCGGCCGCTGACGGTTGCGGAACTGCGCGATGTGGCGCGAATGTTTTTACCGGAAGACGAGCAAGACTTGTCGCCTGCCCTGTTGAAACTTGCCAACGGGTCGTTCGGACGCATTACGAATTTGAAACAAAACGGCGGCGATGAATTGTACGAAGAGTTGTTGGGCCTTTGCGAAAATCCGCGGGTCAATGCCGCAACAATAATGAATATGGCCGCATCGATTGCCAAAGCCGATGACATGATGCCTATATTGTTGGACGCGGTGGCGCACTTTGGACTTGCCGATTTGTATCCGGTTGCCGCGCGGGAAATCGCGGCCGCGTCAAAACTTCATCTTGAACCCGAAGTCGCCGCTTTCCGTATTATTATGGATATAAAAAAGAATTTGAAATAATGTTAGTTGATACTCATTGTCATTTGGTTGATGAATATGTAAACCCGGATGATGTTCCGGGAATTATCTCGCGCGCGCGGGATGCGGGCGTGGGTTGCATGATACTGCCTTGCGCGGATCCGGCCGACCCGCCAAAGGTTTTGGAATTATGCGACAAATATGACAACCTGTTTTGCACCGTTGGAATTCATCCGCAATTCGCGGGCGCGGCGATACCGAATTACGAGCAATATTTATCCCACCCACGGGTCATCGGCATCGGCGAAATCGGATTGGATTATTATTACAACAAAGAAACTAAGACCGTCCAAATCGAATTATTTCGCGCGCAATTGGATATCGCGGCCAAGAATAAATTGCCCGTTGCAATTCACTCGCGCGATGCCGAAGAAGACACTGCGGAAATCTTAAAAGAATATTGCAAGAATCCGGGCCAACGCGATATTCCCGGTGTTATGCATTGCTATACGGGAAGTTGGGAAATGGCGAAAAAGATGCTGGATTTGGGATTCTATTTTTCGACCACGGGGATAATTACTTTCAAGAATGCGGACGCCGTGCGCGATGTCTTTAAACGCATTCCAATCGGGCGAATATTGACCGAGACCGATTCCCCATTCTGCACGCCGGTGCCATATCGCGGCAAACCGTGCGAGCCTTTTATGGTCACAGAAGTCGCAAGCATGCTTGCCGCCATTCATAATGTTTCATTATCTGAATTGGAAAATATTTTGTTGGAAAATACAAAACGATTGTATCCGAAAATAAATATGTTATCATTTTAAATTATGCCAAGACAAATTATCAAAACCGGCCAGGTTGCAGAAAACCGCAAGGCCCGGTTTGAATACACCATTGAAGATACAATCGAAGCCGGCCTTTCCCTTACCGGGGCCGAGGTTAAATCCGTGCGATACGGTTTGGTAAACATAACGGATGCCTTTGTTCAGACTTCGGGGCCGACCGCGCGCCGCAATTTGACACGCGGAAGCGATACCAATTTAGTATTGTCGAATATGGTTATCCAAGCACTGCCGACCGCAAACAAAGCCGTATATTTCGACGAACGCCGCGGGCGCCAATTATTATTGCATAGAAATCAAATTAATCGATTAATCGGAAAGCTGAATGAAAAGGGTGCCACAATCGTGCCGTTAAAACTTTATTTCAATAATCGCGGGCATGCAAAGGTATTGTTGGGCACCGGCTTTGGCAAAAGCAAAATCGACAAACGCGAAACGATAAAAAAACGCGAATGGGAAAGAGATAAAGCGCGCGTTCTTCGCAAAGGCGCTTGACCCTGGACGCAAATTTTCCTATGCTTTAAAAAAAAAGGATAAGACATGAAAAAAATACTATTTCCCATTTTTCTTATTGCCGCGCCGTCACTTGTCATGGCGAATGATTTATCCGCAGATTTGGCCAAGGCTTTCGATGTGTCCGACGATGCACCGGCGACATCTTTGGTATTAAATATTCGGCGCATTGCTTTAGAGCTTTCTAAGACAGATGTTTCGAATGCGC
>WRIM01000083.1 GCA_009782725.1 Alphaproteobacteria bacterium
CGCAAAATGTTACGGCGGAGATATTTCGCGCAAACGTAAGCTGCTTGAAAAACAGAAAGAGGGCAAAAAGCGCCTGCGTTCATTCGGCAATGTCGAAATCCCTCAAAGCGCGTTTATTAATGCGTTAAAAGTTGGTGATTAAGATGAACATAAAACCGTCGGCGGAAGATATACGGAAGTAATTACGGTGTTATAGGGTTTTAAAATGGATATACTGCACGGTTCGCCGATCGATTTGCCAATAGGGAGATTTATAGAGAAAAGATACGGAATCATGACGCTTGAAATTCATGCGACTATGGATTTAAGCATCGCAAAAGAATTCGCAATCGATCGCGCGTCGTATGCAACGGCGGAATTTTCCGGATTCCCCGCGATCAGGATTGTCGGCGCAGATAAAGTATTTATTTATCGGCTTGAAGACCACGGGCATTGGGAAAAAGACGGGGAAAGCAATTATAAAAGCAGCGTTAATGCAAGGATAATCGGCAAGACGGAAATAATGTTGGCGAATGAACCGGGGGATTTTTATGTTCCAAAGAAAGTAATGTTTTGGAACAAGTCGATGCAGAATAAGATGTTACGAAAGGTAAGGTATCAGTATACAAATCTTTTAGGCATGGCAGACGATTTGGAAAGCAGGAATGAAATTATGAAAATATGCGGCGATTGGTGCACGAAAGTCATCGCAAGGGATGAAAAAAGATAAGGGCTAAGAAAAATATGAGTCATCAGTTTCATTTTTATCCGCATATACTCGACAACCTTGTCCCGCCGGTGGTTGGGTTCAATGTTGTTCAAGACTCGGCAGAGCCGCGGCTTCGCATGTATATAACTTCGCGCGGTGTGAAGACTTTCTTTACGCGGAAACGCGTGCATGGCAAAGACGTCCGGATTATTATCGGAAATTATCCGAATGTCGAAATCGAAGACGCCCGCGCGGCACTGTCTGCCAAGGTTGCCGCAATGACCGCGCCAGTCAAAGCGAGACGAAGAAAAATCACATTAGGCAATTTCGTGCACCTTTTCATTTCAAAGAAAATTCACAGAACGCATGCCTCTACCGCAAAGCTGACGCGCGCGTGCGAACGCCTTTGGGCGCCATTGTATCCTTTATGGATTGATAAAATCACCGCGGCCCAAGTTTCTGAAATTTTTGATGCTATCCGGAAAAATTCCGGCGCGCCGACCGCAAACCGCATGCGCGATGTTATGAACGGGGTTTTTAAATTCGCAATCGACGCGGGCTATGTTTCCGAAAACCCTGTCGCTGACACGGCTTCGTTCACGGAATCGCGCAGGCGGCGTTCTTTGACCCTTGGGAATGTGCGCCGGTTGACGAACTCGATTCGTTCGGAAAAAGACCCGATTGTGCGTTCTGCATTCTTGATGCTGATTTACGGATTTGCAACGCGATCCAAGACTTTTTCAATGCAGTGGCGCGATTTGGATTTTAATAACGATACTTGGGGCTCTGCGCCGCTGTCCGACGCGGCGGTTGTTGTTCTTCGCGGGTTGTCCCAGAATAAACAATTCGTATTTCCGGGGCAAACCGCTTCGCGCAACGCGCTTCGCGTTGGGCCTGGCGGTGGGCGACGGCATTTGTGTGACCCGCGCGCGGCTTGGCATCGGGTTGTGAAAAGCGCAAAGCTTGAAGACGTTCAAATGAACGATATTTATAAATTTATGACCAAGAAATTGGCTTGGTCTCCCGACCGGGAAACATTGCGGCGCAATATGAATGCGGTGATAAATGAATTGTAAGCCGCATTTGACAAATTTCGGTTTGTTATAATTTGTTATAATTTTATTTGACATGCGGGTGTTCGGGGTGATATCGTGTTAACCTAGTTGCCCATTAAAAATATAAAAGAAAGATACAGGGCATAGAAGTTTAATCAGTCGGCACAATTCAATGCCGGCGCAACAAAGGAATTAACATGACTACTTTTGAACAAGTCTGCGACGTTATAGCCGACAAACTTGGCGTGGATAAAGCGAAAATCACCGAAACCGCTTCGTTTGTAAACGATCTTGGCGCAGACAGCTTGGACGTTGTGGAATTCGTAATGGAAGTCGAATCAAAATTCAATATCACCATTCCGGACGAAGAAGCCGGCAAATTGGTGACTGTGGGCGATGCCGTCAAATATATCGACGCGCATGTGAAAAAGCCTGCGGCGGCCCCCGCTGCGGCGCCTGCGAAAAAATAAAGTAGGGCTTTATTTAAAACCCCGTCAATCGACGGGGTTTTGTTTTTATCGGCCGATGAACCAAAGCTTGTCGCTGACCACGCCTTTGCGAAGGTTCGGCAATAAGGATTTTTGCTGTTGGTATTTTCTTTTGCTCTCGATGCCGAAAGATACGAATTTATAGAAAGTTTTTACGTCTATTCCAAAATCTTCAAGCGTTTTTTCATCAAAGGATTTTCTGTCCAGCGACTTTTCGCCGTCGCTTATTAGCATTTCGATGTAAAAATGTTGAAAATGTTTATTTATATATTTCAAGTTTTTTAATTGTTCGGCGCGCGTCATATGGGGAAGAACGCCAAGCGATATTGCGACTCCGGGGTTATTCGCGTCGGATTCGACAGAAGATATGTCGTTTTCAATTTGGAATTTGCCGTCGACTCCCACTTCGCGCGCAACCATGTGCAAAAGTTCGGCAACAGCGGGCAATTCTATGGCGTAAGACCTGACAGAGTCAAAATTTGTTCCGATAATTGGGGCCAACGGCATCAATCCCGCGCCGAAATCTGTGAAGATTGGGGAAATTTCATTATCTTTTTTTAGATTATTTAGTTTGTTTGCCGCGAAGTTATATCCTTCGGAAAATCGCACTGCATAATGGAAAGAGTGCGTCGGGACGTTCAGTCCGTGAAATACGCATTCTTTTGCAAATCTTGAATCTTTTAAAAGCGTTTTGCCAGTGTCGCCAAGTTTGGAAAATACTTTCGGGGTTCTTGCCAAATGCACAAGCGCGGTATTCCATTCATGCAAAAACTTTATAATGTCTTCGGGTACGGGGGTTATGCAGTCCTTGTACTTTTCAAGCGCGGGCTCTAAAAATATGCTGCATGATAAGGGCAGGTCGATCTCGGATTCGTTTATATTGCGAGGTTTTAGTTTCATATTGACATTTTACCCCCCCCCCCTCCGTTTGTCAAGTGTTTTTTACAGGGAAGGGCGCAAAAAAATACCGTCAGATTTGACGGCATGTTTTTTAGTTCTTAGCTCTTAGTTCTTAGTTTTTAGTTTTTAAATAATCCTGCATGGTCAGCAAATGTCCGCGCTCTTGGGTCAATAACCATGGCGCGACGCTTAGGGCACCGCGGACAAAGTGTTCGCGCGAATTCGATTCGTGCGAGATTTTTATTGTCTGCGACCCGTCGCTAATCTTAACACCATGGTATCCATATTCATTTCCAAACCGGCTAACCGTTATATAAAGCGTCTTTGCGTCCATGCGTTCTCCCGCCGGGGGAAGCGTAACGGACCATTTGTTTTTTAAATCCGTATTTTTAATTATTATATTATTCGCAATGTGTATCGCGGTGCCCGAAGGCCGGTCAAGTTTTTCTTCGTGGTGTTCTTCTGTTAATGCG
>WRIM01000084.1 GCA_009782725.1 Alphaproteobacteria bacterium
AGAAATTTTTTATTCATCAATGTTTCAAACTCTCGCGTGCGATCGGGGGAAGAATGGAATATATAATCTATTGCATGCTTGCCGCCGGACGCGTCCAAAAACGCAGACGGATGAGACGAGACTTCGACAGAATTATAATACGAAGGCACGCGAATCTTTTGCGCATTGCGGCCAAACAGCTTTCCAGAATATGTAAGCCCGTAAAAATAAGTATCGCTTTGCGCCGCGCGGCCGGACATCCAACGTAAAACGGTCAATATCGGCCATTTCATCCATGCTCCCGTTTTAATCCAATCAAATCCCGGATTATCAAAAATAACCAAAAAGAAGTTTTCGTTTACAACACGAACCCGCGGGATTTTATATTCCGCGGCCAAGTTTTTAAATACCGAAAAAACGGCGGGAATCATATGCACGTTGCGATGCGAATCCAAATGCGACAAATGCTTTACGCCATGCCGCGCGCATTCTTGGATTTGCGCGCGAAGTTTTTGCTCTATCCATTTTTTGAATTTTTCGCGGCGGAATATCCAATCGATCATCATCATGATAAAACCGCGATCGAAATCCGCGTGAAGGCCAACCGCAAGCCCCGGATTATCGCGCGCTATCTTGAATGCTGCGGCCGCGCTTTGCGCAAAAGGCATCAAACTTGCACTGTTCAGGCAGCCGCGGCGAAACGCGCGCTCTACGGCGGCATTCACCCCGTCGTTCATTCCAAAGTCATCCGCATTGATTATGATTTTCATTTATTTCTCGAAATATTCTGCGAAGAATAACGGGCGCTTTTTGGTTTCAAGGTGAATTTTGCCTATGTAAATTCCGATAATCGCAAGAACAAACAAAATCACCGCCGCAGTAAATGTTATTGTGGTCATTATCGCGGCATAGCCCGGAACGCGATTCCCCATTATGAACTTTTCAATAATCACATACGCGCCAAGTCCGAAAGATATAAAGCCGATTACAATCGCAAAGTACATGGCCAAATACAACGGACGCACCGAAAATTGAATCACGCTGTCGACGGCAAGCTTTATGCTGCGCAGGCTGAATTTATACTTCGTTTCGCCCGACAGGCGTTCCGGAGAATGGTATTCTATGACGGACAACTTTTCAACATCCGTGATAAGCGAAAGCATCCCGCGGAACAAGACGTCGCGCTCGTCAAACTTTTTTAAGAAATCCACATATTCGCGGTCAAGCAAGCGAAAGTCCGGCATGGATTTCGGGATTTTGACTTCGGATAAAAAATTCAATCCCCAATAGAATAATTTTTGGCACATCTTGTAAATCATGCCCGGATTCGCTTGATTCTTGCGGCGGGTAAGAACTATCTTTTCGCCGCCCTGCCAAAGTTTTACCATTTCGGCCATAACCGTCGGCGGGTTTTGCAAATCTGCATCCATAAATATAACCGCGTCCCCCTTGGCATATTCCATGCCCGCAATCATTGCGGCTTCGTGTCCGAAGTTTTTCGTAAAGTTCACGATTTTCACGCGTTTATCGATTTTCTGTAATTCGTGGCAATAAAGAAGCGTCCGGTCGCGCGACCCGTCGTTTACAAAGATGATTTCCGCATCCATTTTAATGCCCGTCAAGACTTCGGACAATTGACGGTGAAGTTCTTTGACATTGCCTTCTTCGTTATAAGCGGAAATTACCAACGATATTGATTTTTTCATATTGCACCTCTTTCCCGCATTATGGCGGATTGCGCAAATTTTGCAAATGGTTTTTGGTGGGCATAAAGGGACTTGAACCCCCATGGATTTCTCCACTGGAACCTAAATCCAGCGCGTCTACCAGTTTCGCCATATGCCCATATGTCTATTATTACATTTCTTCCGGGATTTTCAAGCCCATTAAATCGGTCGCGGTGGATAGCGTTTCCAGGGTCGCGCGGACTATGTTCAAACGGTGCGCGCGAGTATCCGCATCTACGTCTTCGCGCAATATCGGGCAATTGTGATAGAAGGTATTCGCACTTTGAGCCAAATCATAAGTATAATTCGCAAGAATATCCGTCGCGCGTTTGTCGAATGCCACATTAACCGCGCGATCGAAATCAAGAATTGTGAGTAACAGTTCGCGTTCCGAACTATGTAGGGGCGAATGAAAATTCGCCCTGCTGTCCGTCGCATTCTTGGGCGAATTTTCATTCGCCCCTACACGTTTCAGCACACTATTCAACCTTACTGCGGTATAGAGTATATATGGGCCGGTGCGGCCTTCGAATTGCGTGACCAAATCCGGGTCGAATATATAATCCGATTTCATATCATGCATCAAATCATTAAATTTCAATGCCGCCAATGCAATCATTTCTATGGTATCGTCGGGCAGATTTTTTCCAGATTCCGCAACCCGCGCGCGCGCGGCATCCGACACCAAATCAATCATATCGAGAAGTCCGGCGACCGAACCGCTTCGCGTTTTATACGGCCGGCCGTCCGCGCCATTTATTCCGCCGAAATATGGGAACTCCATTTGGTCGGCCGGATAAATGCCCGATAATTCCGCCGCGCGGAACAATTGCGCAAAGTGCAACTGTTGGCGATAGTCGGTAAAGAAAATCATTCTATCCGGATTGTCCGTTATCTTCTTGTAATAAGTCGCGGCCAAATCCGTCGAATCATAAGTATCCGCGCCGCGAGAATCCGTCCACATAAACGGCGGCATCGGCGCCTTGTCCGCGTCTGTCTTTAATACTATAACCTCGGCGCCGTCGTCACGCTGAATCAGGTTTTTGTCGCGCAGGATTTTTTCAACCGGCTTCAAATATTTCGCCGCGTTTCGTTCGCCCAAATTATTATCGAACGGCAACATGTTAAGGCGACGCGTCGCAGCCAACATCTGGCTCAGGCTGATTTTCAGCATTTTTTCATAAAGCGCGGTATATTCCAGATGCCCGTCTTGGAATGCAGCCTTGATCTCGTGAACCGTCGCCAGAAATTCGGGATTTTCTTTGGCATATTCGTTTGCGGTCGGGTAATATGTATTGAATTCGGATTCATCGATTTTAAAATCGGCCCGATTCCAATCGTTCGGAAACTTGCGAATAATCCAAGCAATTACAAGCGCCATAGGCTTTCCCCAATCGCCCATATGATTATAAGAAATCGGCCGGTGTCCCAAATATTTCGCAATACGGTAAAATGTGTCGCCTATAATCCCCCCGCGCAAATGCCCGATATGCAAAGACTTTGCGACATTATAAGAACCATAGTCAAGGTCAAGAATCAGGTTTGAGGTTTGAGGTTTGAGGTTTGAGGTATTAATCGATTCTAGTATAAATTCATCTTTCAATTTTATATTGATAAATCCGGGGCCGGCGATTGCGGCATCGGCGACAAACGGCAATGACGCGATTTCGGGCAAGATTTGTTCGGCGACTGTGCGGGGCGGCTGTTTTAACGGGCGCGCCAAAACCATTGCGGCATTCGTCGAGAAATCCCCAAATTCGCGGTTTTTTGGGATTTCCACCGATACTGCGGACAAATCCGCAGAGTACAATGCCGGAATTTGGCCAAGCTTTTCTTTGATTGAATCTGAAATAAATTGGTAAAGGTTCATTTTATTAATGTTCAAAGTTCAAAGT